>DAINQB010000001.1:0-68776 GCA_036743175.1 Bacillota bacterium
GCAAGGTCAGCAAGGGTGAAGATTGCACCTCCCTGGGCTATATCCACACCATTGAGATGTCTGTCCTCCACGAGCATGGAAGTCCGGGCATACCCTTCTGATATCTCCTCGATCTCCATACCGCACATTTTAGCAAATCTGTCTTTGCTGAACCTGTTATAAATTTCTTCCATACCGGCTCCTTTATCTAAGGATTGCTCCTGTCTTTTCCGCCAGTGCCTTCAGTACCTTGTCAAAGCTCGCGTTGACCTCTTCCTCGGTAAGTGTTCTGTCAGCAGACCTGTATGTCATTGAGAATGCAAGACTTTTCTTACCTTCACCAATCTGTGATCCCTTGTACATGTCAAAGAATTCAACTTCCTCAAGGTTGTTTCCTGCGCTTTCCCTGATGATACTGATAAGACGGGCTGAAGTTATATCCTCATCAACCACAACTGCTATATCCCTTGAGACAGCAGGATACCTTGGAAGTTCCCTGTATTTTCTATCAAGGTCTGCAAGCTTATAAACCATGTCAATGTTCATCTCCAATAGCAGTGTATCACCCGGCACTTCGAAGTTTTCCGCTGTTTCAGGATGAACCTGACCGAAGACTGCAACTGTATTTCCATCGACAACCACTGCTGCGCATCTGCCGGGATGGAATGTCGGATTGTCTGTTACCGGTACATACTCCGTCCTTCCAATCCCAAGAGTTTCGAAGATATTCATTGCAATCCCCTTCATGTCGAAGAAGTCATGTGAACCGTATAAACCCATGGTCAGGACTGTTCTTTGTTCAGGAAGCTCTTCTCCCTCAATGGGATGGTATGTGAAAGACATTTCATAGAAACCTCCGCCGCTTATGCTCCTGTTGCTGTTATGGGATATGACCTTCATCATTTCGGGCAGTGTCGTGGTCCTCATGACACTATAATCTTCCCCCAGGGGTCTTCTTATGACCACGGTCTTTCGAAGCGGACTGTCAGGAGGCAACCTAAGTTTGTCAAAGACCGACGGGCTTGTGAATGAATATGTATAGACCTCATATAGTCCTGCTGAAAGGCATACATTTTCAACCATGTCCCGGAGTCCTTGTTCATATGACCTTTTTCCCTGGGTTGAACCATCGCCTGCAGGCATTGTTGCTGCAATATTGTTATAGCCGTAGAAACGTGCCACTTCCTCAGCCAGGTCTGCTTCTGAAACAAGATCAGGTCTGAAGGACGGTACCACCGCATAATCTCCGTCCATTTCTATTTCAAGGGGCCTGAAGATTGTAACCATCTCATCTCTGGAAATATCAGTACCCAGAAAAGCGTTTATTTTGTCCGGTCTAAGTAAAATGCGTTTTTTCTCAGGTATATCCGAATGAACGTCGATAATTCCAGGTACTACCCTGCCTGCTCCCAGCTCCTCGACAAGCTCACATGCCCGGTTTATTGCCGGAAGTGTATTTTTCATATCAAGACCCTTCTCGAACCTGCCTGAAGATTCAGTACGCATTGAAAGCTTCTGGGCGGTAAGCCTGATGCTGGTCATATTGAAGTTTGCGGATTCGAAAAGAATCCTCTTGGTTGTTCCGGTGACTTCACTGTCAGCACCTCCCATGACACCTGCAACGGCAACAGGACGTTCTTCATCGGCTATTACAAGCATTGCCGGATCCAGTTTCCTTGGCTGGTCATCAAGGGTTTCTATCTCCTCACCATCCATAGCTCTTCTTACAATTATTTTACCGCCCCTGAGATTGTCCAGGTCAAATGCATGCATCGGCTGACCGTATTCAAGCAGAACATAGTTGGTTATATCAACTATGTTGTTGATCGGTCTTATTCCTGCGTCCCTGAGTCTCTTCCTGAGCCATTCAGGTGATGGTTCAATCACAACATCAGTAATGACCCTGCCTGTATAACGCGGACAAAGTTCCTTGTCTGCTATTTCTATGGACACCATATCAGCTGCATTACCATTTCCGGTTTCTGCAGGCATGGGTTCCTTTACAGTGAACTCCCTTTTGAAAGTTGCAGCAGCCTCCCTGGCAAGTCCTATGACCGAGAAGCAATCAGGCCTGTTTGAAGTAATCTCAAATTCTATTATATTTTCATCAAGTCCAAGTTCATGGACCATGTCTGTTCCCGGCTCAATGTATCTGTCAAGGATGAATATTCCATCTTCTATGGCATTGGGATAATCATTCACTGTAAGATTCAGTTCCCTAAGCGAACACAGCATGCCATCGGAAACAACGCCCCTAAGCTTCCCTTTCTTGATTTTAACTCCGCCGGGCAGTGAGGCTCCATGCAGTGCCACGGGAACAAGATCACCTTCACTGACATTGGTTGCCCCTGTTACAATTTGAATTTCCCCGTTTCCAACATCAACCTTGCAAACCACCAGCTTGTCAGCATCCGGATGTTTTTCAATGGAAAGTATTTTACCCGCCACAACATTCGAAATATCCCCACCGATGACCTTCCACTCCTCGACCTTGGAACCTGACATTGTCATTTCGTCACAGAAACTTTTAATATCTGCATCTATATCCGTATAATCCTTGATCCAACTGTATGATACTTTCATCTCTACCTCCTAGAACTGCCTCAGGAATCTAAGGTCATTTTCAAATAACAGCCTCAGGTCACTGATGTTGTGTCTGCCCATGGCAGCTCTTTCCACGCCCATTCCAAACGCGAAACCACTGTATACCTCCGGATCTATGCCGCAAGCCTTCATGACATTTGGATGCACCATACCTGCTCCGAGGATTTCTATCCAGCCTTCTCCTCCGCATACCCTGCATCCCTTTCCACCGCAGACCCAGCATGACACATCGACCTCTGCACTGGGTTCAGTGAATGGGAAATGATGCGGCCTAAGTCTTATATCAGTGGTTTCACCGAAGAGATTCTTTGCGAATAGCTTCAGTGTTCCTATCAGGTCTCCCATTGTGATCCCCTTGTCGATGACCAGACCTTCAATCTGATGGAAAACGGGAGAATGGGTTGCGTCAACCGTATCTGCCCTGTACACACGACCGGGGCAAATTATTTTGATAGGCGGCTGACTGCTTTTCATGACCCTTATCTGGACCGGGGATGTCTGTGTCCGAAGCAGAATATTGTCATTGATATAGAAAGTGTCCTGCTCATCCCGGGACGGGTGGTTTTCTTCCGTATTAAGTGCATCAAAATTATTATAGACCGTCTCAATTTCAGGTCCCTCGGCAATATCGTAACCAAGGCCTATGAAAATTTCTTCCATTTCCTCGATTGCCTGGGTCAGAGGGTGTTTTCTTCCAATGGCCGGTTTTTTCCCGGGCATGGTGACATCGAGTCGTTCTTCCTTCAATCTCTCTTTCAAAGCATCTTTTTCCAGCTTTTCCCGCATGTCCGAAAGCATACCTTCTATCTCTTCCCGGACCTCATTGACCAGCTTGCCCATTGCAGGTCTCTCTTCAGGACTGAGTTTTCCCATTCCCCTGAGAACTTCTGTAAGCAAGCCCTTCTTCCCGGTATAACGGACCCTTGTTTCCTCCAAGGTCTTCATGTCAGTTACGCTTCTGATTGCTGTGTTGGCAGAATCTAGAATTTCCCTAAGCCTTTGTTCCATCTTAAACCCCTTTCAGCAGGTAAATTGTACAATAGGTTTTCCGCAATAAAAAAACCCCATCCCATTGGGACGAAGGTTATCTCCGCGGTACCACCCGATTTTTCGTAAAACGAACTCTCAAAGCATCTTTCAATGCACGGATCTCTAACGGTTCCACCCGGCAATTCCTACTTGTCTTCTTTCAGAATGCAGCTCCAAAGTGAACTTCATATAACCGGTAAGCCGGACACTCGCAGCCTAGATGTCCTTCTCTTAACAAACCTGGAAATACTACTCTCTTTTTCACAGCCTTTTTCTGTTTGAAAGTATAACATAAGCCCTGAAACTTAACAACCCGGCATTAATATCCCTCTTTTTATCATAAGTACCAACTTATTCATTTGGTTTATAACTTTACGATAATTACAACAGTTGTAAATATTTTCCTCTGGTGTAATTATCGTTGTGTTATATTTCTAATTTATCGGCATTGGTCTAATTTTAGGTTACATTAATGTGTTAATCCTGCTTTACAAAGTTATTGGTGAGTATAGTGAAGGACAGCCACCTGGCTGTCCTTCATTTTGTTTATATTGGTGTTTTGTTAATCATGGTGGTCGGGTCTATATGTCTTTCAATCGTTCCGTTTATTCCCGATGTCTCGCTATATATCCACAACCTCGAAATCCTGCTTAAATACCTGTTTCTCATAATATCATCTCCCAACGTTTCGTTTATACCCTTTATATTCCTTTTAAACACTGTACGCATGGTTTTTCCATATTTCCCTTCTGCTTCTTCTAAATATACCATCTGCTACCATGATTACCAGGGCCAGCAGCAGGTTCACCCAGAAGCCGCTTATCACTATACCTCCGACAATCGCATCAGCTATGACCAATGTCAGAATGTTTACAAAGATACTGGCTATTCCCAGGGTCACCAGGTTCAGGGGCAGCGCTATGGCTGTCAGTAATGGTCTTATAAGTATATTGACTAAAGCAAGTACCACTGCTCCGAGTAAAAGCAAACCCACAGACCCGGAAACCTTTTCAAATAACAGTGCAAAAATGCACAAAACCGTAAAATATATTGCTGTTCTTATTAAAAACTTAATCATTTCCTCACCATACCCTTATCAGAACCCTGACCTTGTCTCCGTTCTCTTCCTCTACATCCACATCAACCAGATCGTATCTTTCACCTGCACCTATACAGGATACTGCCTCCACGACCAACGGCATCGCCTTCATTGCCTCCCTGAACTCCTTTACTTTATTGACTCCGAAGAAACCAATGAATTCCATTAACTCCATCAGCTGCCAAAGTAGTTCAGCGAGTATAAACAGCGGGAGGGGCAGCCAGAGCCTGAACCCCTTGACCCGGATGCTTACAATCAGCCAATTTCCTTTAGTCAACATAGATCTTTACCTTTGCTCCGCCTTTCCCGTCACCCTCTGTGGCATCAATGTCAACAAGGCTTTCACCGGATCCACTTTCATCCAGAGCATCAAGGAGTTCAGCCAGATTGAGGTCATCTATGTTCACCCCTTCCTTCTCCATTTCAGCCTTTGCTGAATCAGGAATCATCTTTGTGAGTGAAGTAAGCTTCTTTGCTACATTCAACGGGATGTTTATGTTGACCTTCGCCTTTTCACGGCCATCCTGCTCTGAAGCATCTATCCTTACCCTGAACATCCTTTTCGTTCCCTTTGCCTTAGGTCTTTCGGTGCTTGTTTCTTCTGAGTCGGTTCTGCCTATTGCTTCTATCAGTTCAAGTGCTTCCTGTGCAGTTATCTTTCCATCTTCTACCATTTTCAATATTTTCTTCTTCTCATCCATTACAATCAACCCTTTTTCCTTTCCTTTATCAATGCCGTTGCCTCGGCAGGCGTTATTTCTCCATCTTCCAGTTTCTTCAGGATATCTGAGTGATCCACTTCAACAACCGGTTCTTCTTCAAGTTTGTAGCCCATTGCCCTTATGACATCATCCAGCTTTCCTCTGACAGTGGGATATGAAATACCCAGTTCCTTTTCAACTTCCTTGATACTTCCTCTGTTCTTTATGAATATTTCAATGAAATACTGGTCTTCATCAGGAAGTGAGCAGAATTTACATCCCTCGTAGTATCCTGAAAGTTCGCTTCCGCAGCTGCTGCAGGTTAGCTTTGTTATTGCAAATTCTCCGTCGCATACCGGACATTTCCCCGGAGCTTTGTACTTTGCCATTTGATGTTCCTCCTTCTTTCTATTTCCTTCGATCAGATGATTGCTTTGTTCATCATCAAAGTCGAATTTACATTTCTTTCCACTATCATTGCTATCTCATCAGTATTCTTTTTTAACCAGTAACTTGTTGTTATAAGTTTTTTCATTCCTGACATTTCCCGTTCCTCCTTTAATATATCAACAGTATAATCAGTATTTTTAATATTGTCAACACATTTTATTAATTTTTTTAATTTTTTTATTAATTTTCCTTAATTATTTTAATCCGCGGCTTAATTTTTTTAATTTTATGCTGTTTTAAGCCAATATTTTACAATTTATGGCAATAAAATCTGTGCTATAATGCATAAATGAAGAAAAAGATACCGGTACTATTAATAATCACACTGGTGATTTCAATGCTGACAGCATCGTGTTCGTCTATTATTGAAAGACTGGACCTGCCCGAATCCCCTGTTCCGACTCCGGCTTCGACGTTGGATCCCGTGAAAACACCCCTGCCGGTCACAACACCATCACCATCACCTTCCCAAACTCCGGAACCTTCCCCCATGCCCGATACATTCACCCTGATAGCTGCCGGAGATATAATGGCACACGGTGACAACCTGAAGGCAGCCCTTGATGCGTCCACTGGGAAATATGATTTCTCTGAGAATTATATATATGTAAGTTCACTCATCAAGGAAGCTGACTTTTCCATTGCCAACCTCGAAACAGTGACAGCCGGTCCTGATACAGGCTATACCAGCTATCCCCTGTTCAATACCCCTTCAGCAATACTTGATGCTCTTAAGGAAGCAGGATTCACTGCCCTTGTAACAGCCAACAATCATTCCCTGGACCGTGGAAAACAGGGCGTTCTGGCTACCCTGGACGAAATTGAGGAAAGAGGTTTGCTGCACACAGGTACGTATAAGAACCGGGAGACAAATTACCTGACTTATGATTATTCAGGCCATGAAATATCTGTACTTGCCTACACTCAGCATCTCAACGGCAATGAACCCCTGCTTGCAACCGAAGACAAGTATATGATAAATGTCATGGACCGCGAATCAATCATCAGTGACATTGAAAAAGCCCGGGAGCACTCCAACCTTGTTATAGTTTATCTGCACTGGGGAAATGAATATACAAGAAATACCGAGGACTGGCAGCCGTCGTATGCCCGGGCCTTGTTTGAAGCAGGTGCTGATGTAATCCTCGGTACTCATCCCCACGTTGTAAGACCAGCCGAAACAATGCTGGTCAACGGTGAAACAAAATATGTCATTTACTCCATGGGCAATTACATATCAAATTTCATAAGAACCGACCGGAGGGACAATGCGATATATACAGAGGACGGTGTAATGGTCAGGCTGACCTTTTCAATTGATCCGGAAGGCAACTTTTCCCTGTCCCTGGCAGAACACATCCCGACCTGGCCATATAAATATGAGGATGACAAAGGGCTCCACTACGAGATATTACCCATCACAGACCCGGATATCCGCCTGCACACAGATGATTATGCCGATGAACAGGCAAGATTATCATATTACAGGACAATGGAAACCCTCGGAACCTTTGAAATGGAATGATCACTTTCCCTCAATCAGCACCCTGAATGTTTCCCTGCCTTCGCTGCCCCGGCCCATTATCAGATTGTCATCATGGAAAATTTCCAGGACTTCCCCGTCAGTCATTTCCGATGAGAAGCAGACAGTCATGGAATACCTTTCATTTGACCTGAAGAATTCTTCCCCCAGACAATCAACGGTCCACCTTATGTATGCCGAATTGTTTGCATGACCAAGGATATCGATGTCAGAATATCTGACCCTTGAAACGAAGACCGGTTCCGTTTTTGCGGGGACACCGGGCTTCTCAGGATTTACAAGCCCCAGGCTATCATTGGTATTGAAGGGGAAATCAACCTGCCTTGCCAGATTCCTGTCAGGCCGCCTGGATGCAATATCTATAACCAGCCACAAGGTTCTTGCAGAAGCAAACAACCTTCCGTTGCAATGCATCTCAAAATCCCTTATGAAGAACAATCTTTCAATACCCGCCGGATAAGTAGTGATTTCAATCCTTTCGTCCATTGAAGGCATTCCAAGGATGTTTATTACAGCCCTTGACAAAACAAAGGTCTGATTTGTTACGGCTATCCTCTGCATCCCAACCCCCAGCTCGTGGGCGTGCAAAACCGCGCATTCCTGCATCATTTTGAAAAGCTCATGAAGTGCAAGCCTGCCGTTTCTGTCGCAATGGCTGAACCTTATGTCAAAATGCTTTGTGAGCCTCTCCTTCATGTCATATCCTCTCCAGGGTAACATTCCATGATCCATCGGTCATATCCGATATTTCAATGCCCTCAGGAACCACTGCCCGGAAATTCCTGCCATTTTCCCTGGACCAGTAAACGTAAATCTTGCCATACGGAGTCGGGATGCTCCCTTCACACCATTCAAGGTCTGTTTCAGGAACTTGCAGTGTCATCCTTGCAAATCCCTGTTCAGATGGAGTGAGCCCAAGAATATATTTGATGAAGATATAACCGGGAGCAGAAGACCATGAATGACAATAGCTTCTGGTCCTTGAATTTTCATAGAAGCCCGGAAAAACTTCCCAGCATGTCGACGAATCATATCTTAGCATCATTCCCCAACGGTCCCTGATTTCATCCAGGATCCGCCTGTCATATCCATTCCTGTGGAAAATCTCAAACAGATAGAAGAGCATGAAAGGCGAACCCGGTTCCAGCCAACCGTCCTGGCCGTCAAGAAGCTTCCTGAGAATAATTGACCTTCTCTCTTCGTTTCTGAGAAGACCATACAGTTCAAGCATGACATGGGTCTGCATACTTAGGGTCTTTGCATATCCTCCCTCAACGGTCCATCCGTCTGCATAGGCCTGTTCCTTGTCAAGCCAGAGGTTTTTTTCAAGATATGATAGTAGCAGGTCTGCCTTTAGACTGCAGTAGTCTCTATCAGAAGCTTTGTCCAGCTTTGAGGCCATCGTTGCCCCGAATTCAAAGCAATGTGCCAGAAGTCCCTGCTGGGCAGTCACAACCCCGCTGTTTCCAATGTCCATTGGTGCCCAGTCAAGCATATTCCACGCCTTTATATCAAAGGCACCTTCATTGGATATGAAATTACTGTAATATTGAAGTGTCTCCATTACTTCATCATACAAATCTTTATATACACTTTCATCTCCTGTATAGAAAATATACTGCTCTATTGAAATAATCCAGTTCATGGTCCAGATGGGGATGGCGGTTTCCCAGTCCGTTGGCATCAGGGCTGGAAGCAGTTTGGTATACTTTCTTCCAAGGGGTACCTGCATTATGCAATGACGCAGCAGATCGTATTCACCGAAATAAAATGCACTGACAGCTGCACTGACCTGGGCATCACCGCTCCAGAAGGCCTGCTCATAAGTAGGGCTGTCTGCAAAGGTATCCTCAGAACACATGAGGTTGGTTCTTTTGGATATTTCAAATATCTTGTTCAGCTTCCAGTCATTGCAACGGAAATTGCCATTCATTGATACCGGATAGCTGGCCTGGTTTACACTTGCTTCCCTGATTTCAATGACGTCCTTCTGGTCCCGGAAGGTTATCATCATGTATCTGAGGCCCATCCTGACGAAGCTTGTATAACTCTGCCATCCTTCACTGCAGATATATCTCAACCCATTGTTAAGCCCGAAGGTAAAATCGATCTGCCCTTCGAACATATTTTCATAACAGTAGATGTCCATCACCTGCCCCTTGGAAGCCTTTAGGGTAAAACCTATGCTTCCGACGAACATGTCGTTGAAATCGAGTATTATTGTTGAATCTGTTCCAGATGAAGGAACATCAATGGTCGTGGTCAGAGTATTCCCATTCAGGACATTATTGTGCATGGCCTTGACCGGGATTCCCCTGACCTTCTCCATATGCCGGGAAATTGAATATATATATTCATCATGAAAAACATACTTTTCATCAACCATATTAACGGGGAAACCACAGTCCTCCAGATCCGAAATGTCCATTGCTTTGAATATACCTTGGTTGGAATCAGTGGCACTTGACGAACCATCATAATCAAGGAGCCCCCCGTAGATTTCCTTGAACCCATCGGTTTCATTGGGGATGAACTGCACCGGTCCTACTGTGAAGAATTCGCCAAACTCCACATTGCCATCAAAATCGTATTCCATGTGGACGAAAAGATCATCGAATTTTGCCGAAAGCTCCATTATGAAAAAATGTCTGCCGGCCTTGAGGCTGACTTCCCTCTTCCTGTCTCCCTTTCCTATCTTATATAAGACACCGTCGATTTTATAATCCCCATGCATACCGTTCCATTTGTTGTTCGGGAACTCAATGGTGCCCCGGCAGTCTTTACCGGCAGTTATATATGCTCCGAAATAGGCCGTCATTATGGTGGCATTGGCATCCCTTCTGCCCGGGAACAGCGCCTCCCTGGTATTTACTGAAAGAACCCTGCCTTTCCTGTTGGTTTCAGCAATGGAAACAACATTCTCCGCAAGTATATTTTTTCTGTCGAGATATTTCACTGGCCTTCTTGTCAGTGCGCCCCAGTTGTCATCTGTCTGTACGGCAGGCTTCCAGCCTCCGTCATCGTAGTCTTTCTTCATCCAGTCAAAGGAAAAGGCAGATGCATTGTAATGCTCCATGAAGCCCAGATTAACGTTCCTCTTGACCGTCCTTGATATCCATCCCTTGTCAAAAGTGCAAAGGACCTTCTCATCAGACACTGCAGCAACACTTTCGCCATCGATAATCTCAAAAGCAAGACCGCCTTTGTTTGCGATTGTCTGATAAGTCGACCATCCATAATCCCATACCCGGACCGCAATCAGATTCATGCCCAGGGAAACATCTGCACTTATGTCATATTCGTCGAAATACCACCTTTCAAGTGTTGACCTGATTGGACCTCTTCCGATTTCCCTGCCGTTTATATACAACACATATCTTGTGTCTGCACTGATTCTTAAAATGACCGGTCCGTCTCCTGAAATGCTGAACTCCCTTCGAAAACAGGCCACCTTGTTCTCACAGTCACTTCCGCCTTCAACCCAGATCCAATTACCCTTCATATCGGTCATCCTTTCAAAACGCATGTATATTTAGCATTAAAAGTTGTTTTGCTTCCTCTTCGTCTCACTATGACACCAGGTCTCGTGGAGTTGAAATCCTTTGTATAGCTGTTGACCAGAAATACTTCCGTACCCTCTGCTCCCTTGAAATCCAGGGTGACCGTCTTGTCCATGAGCTCAAAGTCTATTGTCCAGTCGGAATCCCCGCTGAAGGTCCTTACATCAAAAAGATGCTGATAGCCTTCACTGTCCCCCAGACTATCCACCGGTTTTGTTTCATATTTGCAGACGATCTCTCCGGTACAATAGAACAGCCATTCAATGTTGTACTCCTCGACCCCCTGCACAAGGAATTCATCATGAACAACGTTTTCATCTATCCGTATATCCCTTGTATAATCGCAGCACTCATAAACATTCTTACTTTTGGCCCTTATTCTTTCAGGGTCATAATACTCAACTATACCTTCGGGCCATATCCCTTCGCCCACAGGTTCATACTTCTGGTCCATTTTGTCTAGAATGACTGTATTATGAGCAAGAGTCTTATGCTGCCATTCCTGGAATATCCTGGTGCTGTAACCATTGCTTCCAAGGTCATAGGAAACAAGGTCGCCATAAAAGGCCATTTCTATGGTCATGACATCCGGATGGGCATGACTGATGGTCTTTATTCCCGTTTTAATGAAAACCTCAGTTATTCCATTCTTCAATATGGCATTGAAACTATCTTCATTGTTCTGCGAGCCAAAGGAAGGAAGACCTTTGTAAGGATAACCCGGATTGAACAACAGTCTTTCGGGAACAGAGGCATCTCCCTGCCTGTAGAATGTCCCGAGTATCTGCCTCAGGTATTCATTGTCCAGTATCACGGCTGCATATTCCAGCTGCCTTTTATACTTGTTGACATGTATGGCCGGCCAGCCGTCGCCTGGATTCGGAAGATATCCGTTTGAAAACATGTTTTCAATGGGATACATATATAGTCTTTCAAGGTAGTTGAAAAGTTCTTCAGTCTCAGGAATATCCAGTTCATATTCCTTTGCCATATACATGAAGAATGTTATCGGATCGGCACAGTAATAGTGATAGTGGGGTGAATACTCAAACCACATACCTTCCTTCGTAACTCCCCTTCTCATCTGGTCGAGGAGTCCGAATCTGGAATAAACTGCTCGTTCGATGATTTCCCTGTCATCGAAGAACAATCCTACCATTCCTTCAGCCGCCTTCATCCATGCAGGTATGTTATATATCTTGTTTGAGAACTGATCATACATCTCAGCCTGTGGAGTAAAAAGCTTTTCATGCCACCTTTGAAGGTCCTCCTTTGAAAAGCATTCCCTCATCATATCCATACCAAGCAGGCATTGTATTATGTTGACTGCATCAGAGAGATTTATTCCCGTCAGCTTGCCCTCGAATCGTTTTGCCGGTGATTCTGCAGTGAATGAATCGTAATTGTCAGCAAAGAAATCAAGTGCCTTTCCGGCAAACCCGGGATACTTTTCGTCTTTTTCCAGTCTATACAGTATCCCGCAGTTATATATGGTTCCAAATGTCCTGCCCCTGTAGGATGCAGTCCATGCATTGTCCTTCTTTGAACCTGTATTGACCATTCCGCAGACGGAGCATTTATGTGCATTCGGAGAATTAACATCAAAGATCAGCATACCTGCGCATTTGTCGCAGTGGTAATTATGTCCCCAACCGGCGGTACGGGAAGCATCATCATGATAATTCTCAATGAATGCATTTGCATCAGCCTGCATCTTCTCATAGATATCCCTCGCCCATGTCTGAGTCTTGATTTTTTCTTCTACATTTTTCCAGTCAATCATTTTTATCTCCTATCCCTTGAATGCTCCCGTAAGAAGCGCAATTAAGATCATAAGAATAAACATGGATACTATTATCCATGCAAATATATTCCTTTTCTTATAATTCGGATTGTCCTTGTTGTCAGGAGCCTGGTTCTCCTCATCTGCTATAACCCTTGTCAATTCGACCGCTCTTTCATAATCAAGCTCACCGACATATATTTCAGCAGGCACAGAATGTGACAATGATCCTGTAATTATCTTCATATATCCATCCAGATTCCTGTGCTTGATGATATATGGGATTTCGTTTTGTTTCAGGATACCTTCGTACAGGAAAAGTTCCACACTTTGTTCTACGGTAACAAGTAATTGTTCTTCCATTGGACACCCCTTTCATAACCTCTATTATATCAGATAACTCCCGTCAGACACCTTTGAATGAAAGCAAATCCCCGGTTTTCAGCTGACCGATAATCCTAAGGTCTTCATTTTGTATAACTGCTATTACAGGATATCCCCCGGACGTTTGTCCATCGTTCATTATAATTACAGGCATACCGGACCCTGTCACCTGTATGCATCCCGGGAACACAGGTTTGGTTACAATACCATCAGAAAGACCCGAAAGGTATTCCTTAGGCTCAAGCCTTATGCCCATCCTGTCAAGATGAAGGGATACCTTGAAGGAATCCTTAATGAACTCCTTTGTTATCTTTTTCCCAAGCAAGACTGAATCAGGACCTTCCCTGACCTTCACTTTATATTTACCGTCAGCCCTTATATATGAAAAGTCATGCTCCACGATATCAGGATTGCCCACAGGACCGGCAAAACAAAGGATGTCACCTGAAGCAAGTCTCTTCCCTCTTGGCATGGAGGTACTTCCAAGAAAAACATTGCCTTCGATTCCCCCGGCAACACCAATATATGTCCTTATTCCCGACTTCATACCATGGAATTTCAGTATGCTACTGTTTTTTGCACAGATAACTTCATTCACCGGTATGGCTGCATCGTCCAATGTTGCACCGGGGTCTGCCCCGCACAAGGCAAAGCTGCAGTCTCTTAGAAATTCTCCTGAAAACCAGCTGCCTGTAACTTCCACTGCAGCAGAATTTTCCCGATTGCCGAGAATACTATTTAAAATGGCATATGCATAAGGATCCAGCGGTCCGGACAATGGCATACCGTACCTTCTGTAACCTCTTCGTCCACCATCCTGAACAGAGGAATGAATGCCGGGTTCAATCACCCTGAATATAGAATCAGACATCCTTCACCGCCCTGAATCTTATGCTGTCTCCGGGCTTCACAGGGAATGGCTCTTCTGCACCGGGAACAAAGAACCTGAATCCGGTCTTTCCGATGATTCGCCAGCCACCGGGGCTGTCCTCGGGATAAATGCCTGTCTGTCCACCTGCAATTCCGACTGAGCCTGCGGGAATCAACAGTCTCGGTATTTCAAGTCTTTTGGTTTCCAACCTGGGGTCCAAACCGCCCAGATAACAGAATCCCGGTAAAAAACCTATCATGAAAACCCTGTATTCCTTCGATGTATGTATGTCGATGACCTGCTGTTCAGACAAACCTGCATTTTGTGAAACGAAACCAAGGTCCGGCCCTGATTCTCCACCGTATGACACATTGATCTCATGACATGTTTCAATATTCTCCATTTGTTTCGGCTTAGCACTTTTTATAAATGACTTTAGCTCATGCTTTTTAATGAAATCCGGATTATACTCAAGCAATATACTCGAATAAGCAGGGATGATTTCAATGATGGCATCTGTTTCAAGCGCAGATGCCATTGACAGTACATATCTGTTCAGGTCGACATCAATCCTGTTTCCAAAATCAATCAGAACATAGTTATCAGCCGGGAAATGAAGTTTGAACTGAAAATTTACTGACAATTGATATTCCTTCCTCATTCAGCTTCTGTCTTATCCGTAATGCCATGGCTAGCGCTCCGGATGTATCACCATGAATGCATATGGTATCTGCGCCAACATGCATAAACCCGGGTGCCTTACCCCTTGCAAAATCCAAAACCCTGCTCGCAACAAGCTCCACATCCTCAATGACTGCTCCCGGAATCCCCCTTTGCATAAGTGTCCCGTCGGGATTATATCCCCTGTCAGCAAAGGCTTCGCCAACAGGTATTCCTCCCGCATCTGCTATAGCCTCCATTGATTCTGAACCCGCAAGTGTGTATACGGGAATCCTCCCTGTAAATGATACGACAGCTTTTACAATTGAATGCATCAGTCCATAATCTGAAGCCGCCCTGTTGTACAAGGCACCGTGGAGTTTCAGGTGACTCATTGATGAACCCATGCGGACAATATATTCATTGAAAGCTGCTACCTGACAAACCACATTGTCAGTTATGGTACAGGTATCAAGTCCTGTCTCACACCTTCCAAAGCTGTCCCTGTCCGGATATCCAGGATGTGCTCCTGCCGCAACACCTTCTTCCAAAGCCATGAAAATTGTCTTCTTCATTAAGTCAAGGCTGCCTGCATGGGCTCCGCAGCATATATTTGCACTGCTGATATAGCTTAAAAGTTCTCTGTCAAAGGGAAACCCTTCCCCTATATCACTGTTAATATCAATGGAATTTCCCTTAATCATCAGACCAGCAGGACCTCCCTGATGTATTGCATGACACCTTTGAAATGTCTGCCGGCAACATCCTTCATCATAGGCACATCTGCCTTGAATTCACATGCCTTCAGTGCATAAGGATGGTTTCTTACAAAATAATCCCAGGCTTCCATATCGAATGCCGGAACTTTATATTTCCTGTATATCCATAGGGGCAGACTACCGGGAGTAGTACCAAAGGCAAGGAATAGTTCACCGGGGAATTCCCCGTTTCTGAAACCATCTGAATAAGCTTCTGCCAGTTCCTTGCATGAATTCACATAATCATTGTCATCCTTTGCCGCCCCCGCTCCGAAAAGCTGGTCAAAGGTAATTCCTCCGGGGTAACAGTGGAATGACAATACAACCTTTGGATTTATGGTTTCGATGAAACCGACAATAGCCTTTGTTTCAGGTTCGGATACAGGAAACGGTCCTCTGTATGTCAGTGATGACGGGTCAGAGGTATTAAGTCCATACATTTCATCTGCAATTTCCCAGTCAGATGGAAAATTCCTGTTCAGGTCGACTCCTGCTGCATTTTTCCTCAAATAATATGTGTGGCCAGTTGCCATTCTTTCAGCCTCATCGGGATTTGCAGATGGCATTACAGCCATGCCGACTTGTTCATAAAGTGACTCATCATACAGTTGGCAGAATCTCTCAAATACATCAAGCACTGTAAACTGACCTGCTTCAGCCGCATGAACACCTCCGACCAAAACAACGGCATTTTTCATGTTACCCCTCTTGAGTACAAGCATCTCCCTGCCTTTGACTGAGTGCCCATGTTTTTCCAGAATGACTCCATTGTAGGTGAATGCAATCCTTTTACATTCATCTGCTGTTCTTTCGTGGTTCCAGATGACCTCATTGTCTACCGCTCTTACATGCACAGGCCCGAGTGGTCTTTCATTCATTTCAGTGTTAATCCAGTAAAGATACACTCTTCCTTTTACGGCAGACCTGTCAGTGTATCTGAACAGATTCTCTGACCTTCTTTCCGGCCTGCCTTTGAAGATACTTGCTGCTCCTTTGAAATCCTCTGTAAGAAGATAGCCGTTCCGGTGCTTGTTGTAGTGGAAACCGGGGACTTCCTTTCTAAGGACTTCTACCTCGAGACCTTCAGGAAGTCCCGGGAAATTTCCCGGTTCCCTCCTTACAAGCGTACTTATGGCAAAATTCAATGTGATGACACCATCGAATGATATTGCATCAAGGTCATAGACCAGTGAAAATCCCATTGTTACCCCCTAAGAAAATGGAGACCGAAGAACGGTCTCCATATGTTACTTCACGATTTCCCCGCGTCTGTATGCACTCCAAACATTCTCAAACCAGTTGTCCTCGGTGGGAATTGGTCTTATATCCTGCCATTCAACCTCAAACTCGGGCTTGCTGTCCTTCAGGTTCATTCCAATTACACATGCTTTCTTCAAAAGGTCGCCTTTGTCCAGTGTAAATCTGAAATCATCTGACAGTTTGTCAAGCGGAAGAATTCCCTTGTCGTCACTTACAAGATATGATCCCCTGGAGCGACCCCCGTTCCTGATGAACTCAATGATGGCCTTGAGGTAAACTATCTGTGTAATGAGGATATCCCTGTTTCTGAATGCCTCTGCAAGTTCCCAGCTTCGTCCGGCAACTGTTGCTTTTTCAAACCCGGCCAGGAGTTCGGTGGATTCAGCAAGGGCTTTCTCAGCTTCTCCCAATGAACGGATATGTGCTCCGGCCCTGGTCATACGTGCCTGCATTTCGAGTCTGTTCTCAATGATATTGGACTCACCCTCGTTGGCAAGAATGGTAAGTGCCCTGTCCATGTTTGTTGAAACCACATCGCTGACAGCATCGGCAAAAGCTTCTGATGACATGGGTTCGTCAGTATAGTTTGCAGCTATGAACTGGGCTGCCCTGAAGGATCCGACCTGGGTTGAGTTCAGTGCACTTCCTCCCGGTCTGTATACTCCGAAAGTACCATTTACTTCACCAACAGGGAAAAGATGTCTGATATTGCTTTCCCACCACATGTTCCCCATCAGGCCACCGTTGTTGTGCTGTGCGCAAACAGCAATTTCAAGATACTCAGTTGTTATGTCTATGCCATTGTTTGAATACAGGTCAATCGCAGGCTGGTTCATGTGTGCAAGTCTTTCAATGGGTTTTCCGAACAGTGCATTGGAGTTCTTCAGGTAATTATAACTTTCTGCACCAAGCATTGAGAAATCAAATTCTCCATTTTTTTCACTGCATGTCGGGTTGTTCATGAAGTCCATGAAAACCCTTCTGCCCTTGACCTGGGTTTCATTATATACAAGTATATCTATGATGGATGATCCAAAATTCTCAATCTTTCTGGGGTCAAACGGCCATTGGTAGCCCTTTAGGAATATTGCATCCAGGAGCTTACCCTTGTCATCGAAGTATTCATCCAGGAATTCCTTCTCGTCTTTACCATCCTTGTCTGTTGAAATGTATCTTGGAATTACCTGCTGGTATGTGCCTGAAAGATTCCATCTGAATTTTATCGAAGCTATTCCATATTGTGATTCTGTAAGGTTGATTCCCTTTGCACCGGCCTCATAAGCCATTCCCGAACTGCCAAGATGATTTACAGGATAAACACTGGTCAGGTACATGCCTGCAGGTCCGCCTGCTGCATAGATTACATTTGTACAGTTGAACAAAGTGAATCCCTTGTTCTTTGAATCCTGCCTCGCCGTATCAATTGCCAGAAGTCCTACTGCTTTTTCATCCTTGGTCAATACAGCAATTACAACAAAGCCGTCAAAGATCCTGATTCCCTTGTTGTTGATCTGGACTTCAAGTTTCTCCGTCATGAACTTCGATGTCAGAGGTCCTGCGGAAGTAGCTCTTTCCCTGGGGTCATGGTCCGTCTTGTATCCTATGTACTCACCGTACTTGTTGTGCGGGAAAGGTACTCCGATGGACGCCAGCTTATAAAAACCCTTTGCAGACAAAGCAGCTTCAACCAGCGCTATGTCACCATGCATGCTGCCGCCTTTGAAAAGAGTCTGTGCCATTTCGAATACAGAGTCAGGAGTATTTCCGGACAGGGTCAGCTTATAATATGTCTGTTTGTCAGAACCGGTATTCCTGGATGTCCCCATTTTAATGCCTTCGGTGATTATTGCAATGTCCTTTTGCCCGAGGTCATACAATGAATCAGCGGCATTGTACCCGGCAGCACCAGTTCCCAGCACTATTGTATTCATGCTGTATACATCATATTCAATGCCTTTGATAATAACAGTTTCCTTGTTCATAATTCCCCCTTACAGCCTTTGTATGTGGAATCCACCGTCCACATTCACTACTTCACCTGTTGAAAAAGCAAATTTTCCTGAACAGAATGCAGAAACTGCATTCGCAATATCCTCAGGATATCCCCATCTCTTGATGGGAGTCAGGCCTTCGGCGATAAGCTTGTCATACTTGCCTTTGACTACCTCGGTCATCGGGGTGAGGATTATTCCGGGACGTATTTCATATACATTGATTCCGAATTCGGCAAGCCTGTCTGCAAAGAGTTTTGTAACCATGCTGACTCCGGCCTTTGATATACAATATTCTCCCCTTGAAGTTGAGGAAACATAAGAGGACATTGAGGCAATATTGACTATCATGGGTCTGTAATCATCCAGTTCCCCGACTTTTTCAATCATTTTATTGGCCACCAATTGTGTCAGGAAGAAAGTACCTTTCAGATTTATTCCTGTAACGAAGTCGAAGCTCTCCTCTGTAGTCTTGAGGATATCCATCCTGACTCTTGGAGCGACACCTGCATTGTTGACAAGCACATCAATCCTGCCGAATTTTTCCAGGGTCTTTTCAACTACATCGAGTCTGCTTTCAGCCTTTGTTATGTCCCCTCTCAGGTAAAGGACTTCCGCGCCGGTTTCCTCAACGTTCTGAATGTTGTCGACCACATCCTCCCTTGCCAGGACATCCATGATTGCTATGGAATATCCGTCTTTTGCAAGCTGTAAGGCTATTCCGTTACCGATACCCCTTGCGGCTCCCGTAACCAGTGCAACTTTTTTGCTACTCATATTACTTTCCTCCAAATAAATCATCAATTATTGTTTCAGCGGCTTTTCTGCCTTCACCGGCTGCCTGTACCACTGTTGTACCACCATTGACTATATCGCCTCCGGCATAGACACCCGGTCTGGTTGTCCTGAATCCGGAATCCACTACTATTCTGCCTTTTTTGAATTCAACTCCTGCAAGGCTTGCAGCCAGATCGTCATCAACTTTCTGACCCGTTGCCTCAACACAGAAATCAACCGGCAGGGTATACTCGGAATTATCAAGAACAATTGGCCGTGCCCTTCCTGAATCATCCGGTTCTCCCAGCATTGTGTGGGATATCCTGAGTCCGCTCAGCTTTTCAGTTCCTTCATACCCGACCGGCTGGCTCAGAATCATGAAATGAACCCCAAGGTCAAGGGCATGTCTTACTTCCTCATTCCATGCCGGGAGTTCCTTGAAAGAGCGTCTGTAAATCAAATATACGTTTCTAAGCCCTCTCTCCCTGAGTGAAGATACAGCATCCATCGCAGTGTTACCACCTCCGATGACTGCAGCTGTCATTCCTTCATTCAGTTCAATCCCATCCGTCTTATTAAGATAAAGGAAAGTCATGGCATCCATGACACCTTCCGGTCTGTTACCCATGTCTATTCCGGTGGATTTGCACATTCCCGCTCCTACGAAGACTGCATCGAATCCTTCAGCCTGCAATGAATCGAGATTGTACTGCGGACTAAGTGCAGTGTTGTATCGTATCTCAAAGAGACCTGTATCAGAAAGACCCAGGCTCTCCACTTCTTTCCTGAAAACATCCTTCGGGAGCCTTCCAAATGGTATGACTGCCTCGGCTGTTCCTCCGGGGTAATCCGCTGCTTCAAGGACAGTAACGGCAATGCCGGCTTCTATCAAGGTAACTGCGCATGCTATTCCCGCACCACCGAAACCAATGACAGCTGCTTTCCTTCCGGTGGGTTTACCTGCCTTTATCCTTGTCCAGCCGTTTTCCCTGGCCTTTTGGGCAATGAATTTCTGTATTTCACTGATTGGAACGGAATTCTTACCAAGTATTCCAGCTGAGCAGGTACTTTCGCATAAGACTTCAGATGGACATGTATATGAGCATGTTTCAGGAATCTTATTGGATTCTGCCATGATCTCATAGGCCCGTTCAATGTTGTCATTGTAGAATTCCCTTATGAATCCTGCTACGTCAATTTCAGCAGGGCAGTTCTTGCTGCAGGAACCTCCCCAGCAATTCTTGCAGGTATCTGCCATTTCATGGATATACTCCCTGCTGGTCAGTCTTCCTTGATAATATATTCCTGCATAAGTATCGGAATCCCTTATCACACAGCCGGAAACCACCCCATCCCTCATCATCTGGGTACATGATGAGCATGTGATACAAACCTTGCCTGCTGTAAGTCTGCCGTTTGTGAAGAAATCATTTGGAAAATCAGGATATGCAAGTCCCATTCTTCCCAGTCCTATTATTGAACCTTTTCCATTTGAAAGTACATAATCACCAAGGTTCATTGTCACTTGTCTCAGCCAGCTTGTTCCTGAAGTTACAAATGTCATATCCGGAAATGATTCTGCTATCTCTGAAGTCAGGCTTATGTTTCTTTCAAGTGTTTTAAGTGGATGTTCTTCCGGCAGATCAAATCCCTGTATCGGAAAATCATAGGGTCTTTCATAATTGGGATTATAGTAGGGATTTCCGATGGCAATGTTCAGGAGCCTGACTCCCATATCCCGTAGTTCGCCGATAAGCCTTCTGGGTTCCGTCAAATCAGGTGTCAGGCTGCCGTCGGTACTCATTCCCCAGGCATATGGATATTGATAGCCATCTGCAACGCTGAGTCTTGAAGTAACAGTGATACCCGGAACTTCTTTCATGATCCGGCCGATGGTTGTCTTTAGGAATCTGGTCCGGTTTTCATAATTTCCGCCATACCTGCTGTTTTCTCTTGTAAATCCAGAAAGAATTTCATGCAGTAGATATCCATGGCATGCCTTTACATCAACCGCATCAAAGCCGCACTCCTTTGCGAGTTTGGCTGCTTCCACATATTTATCCTGAAGACCATCCAGATATTCATCGGAAACAAGCGGATAATCATCTGTGAGTTTGTGTTTATAAGCAAGTACCTTTGAATGATGTGCAATCATGGGCTCGGCCTTGCCGGTTGGTTTGCTTTCGCGTCCGGAATGCGTCAGTTGAAGAACCAGGAAGGGGTTTTGTTTCTCCCCCTTTTCATTGAATGAGTTGTCACGGATATCCTTGACAAATTTCTTGAACTTATCAATGTTTCCCCTGTGAATCCAGAGCTGTCCCGGATTGGCGCGTCCTTCGGGCACAACAGCAGTGGCTTCCAGCCAGATGATGCCTGCTCCTCCGGCTGCAAATCTCTTGTATTTCCTGTATGTAAGCTCTGAAGGATTTCCCTGGTTGTCACAATCACAGCCTTCCATGGGTTGTATACAGAATCTGTTCGGTATCACTCTGCCGTTTATTTCAAGAGGTTTCCTGAAATTTTCAACATCGATTTCCTCATTGAAAGGAATTGAAACCCCTTCTTTTTCCATGGCTTTCCTGAACTCATCAGTGTTCCTGATAACCATTCTCGACTTGTATTTCTTAATCATGCCCGGTACTCCTGTCCATAGCTTTCACTGATTTTTGTTTCAACTATATATACTAGAATAACATACCGTTTATATCAACCCCAAATTACACTTTGCCCCCACAAATTTCAACCGTAAATCCTCCCTCCAAATAATCACATCTGGTGTAATTATCGTTATGTCATAATTCTAACCGAACGATTTTTACAACAGACGTAAATATTTACGTCTGTCGTGATTATCGTTATGTTATATGTCTAACCAATATGCATCATGCGCTGAATGTTACTAAGAATAAAAAAACACCGGGCGGAGCCGGTGTTTGATGGATGTGTGCAATGGGTCAGTTTATTCGGATGC
This sequence comes from Bacillota bacterium, assembly GCA_036743175.1. Lineage (GTDB taxonomy): Bacteria > Bacillota > Clostridia > DUPQ01 > DUPQ01 > JAFGQE01. The sequence goes on from DAINQB010000001.1 coordinate 22,421, forward strand.
CGAATATTTTCTTTGCGTATGAGCCCACAACTGCGATGTCATTGAATACGGCAGGTGTTGACTCAATATTGGCTCCCAGGCTGACTTCGGTTATTATATTGCCGCTCATGGGATCAATGAGTCTCATATTACCGCTGAAATTGCAGTGCAGGATATAGGTTTTTCCCGTTTTACCATCCCTGATTGCAGTTGGACTTGACCAGCTGTAGTTGGGAAGTTCCAAAGCCCAGATTTCATGGCCGGTATCCTTGTCAAGGGCGGCAACCCTTCCGCCCATCTTTGTACCTGTTTTCGCTACATTGATGATTACCCTGTCCTCTATATCATTTGAACCAACTACCGGAGTAGCAAGAAAGCCTCCGTTTATATATGAGTCATACCAGCAGTCGTATGAAGTCTCCCAGATCAATTCTCCTGTCAGTGCGTTGAATTTCCTGACATATGCCTTCATTATGATATCCTTGTTCTGATTTTCATCACCTGCCTGTTCCATGGCAAGCTTGGCTGCATTTCCCCTCAGGTCAAATTCACTGGATACATAGATATATACATTGTTTCCATCTTCCTCAAGCACTATTGAAGCATCTGTATCATCACCAAGGTCTGCAAGCCATACCGGTCTCAGGGTATTCAAGTCAAGACATTGGAGCAATCCTCCGTTGTCAGCGAAAAAGATATAGTTCTTGTATATTGCCGGGGAATTCTCTATTCCCAGCCGCCCGGTGAGTGGATTCAGATACCTGTACTTTATTGTTTCCGGATTCACTGAAATTGTCATGTCCGCCGGATTATATTCAGTATTCAGCTTCATAATATATATAAGGCCGTTTTCAGCACACTCTATGTAAATATCTTCTTCGGCCAGCAATAAACCGGAGGAATCAAAAGCGTACCAGTTCCTGTATGCGGACTGATCATACCCTGGAATCTCATATATGAGACTCTGGTCAATGAGACTGAACATTCGGTACTTCGGCATGCCATAGACATCCCCATTGTAATCAACACCCTGCCCTGTATATAGAATCGGGTAACCCCTTGGGTCCACAGTTACACTTCCTTTTGTTGGGAAGCCGATTTCTATCGGAGGCCTTGTCCATTTTCCTGTTTCAAGTTCACAGAAGTAGATGAAACCATCCATGGCTGCATAAATGACTTCATGAAGAACACCACCTTTGAATTCCTCATAAACATTCATTATTTCAACGGTTTTTGAAGGCCACTCAATTATCGATGGCTGACCTGTCCACCCGGTTCCGGGCCAGTTGTCAATTACACCTACATCAAAGGACCAAATTATCCCAAGGTCACCGTCAATCGATCCGGCATCACCAAAAGCTCCGCCATTTCGGTAATTATTTCCCCTGAATGTCAGAACTCCATCTATCAGTTGATATTCATCCGGTGTTCCAAAGGAAATCAACTCATTGAAATTGTAGCCGTTCGGGTTGACAACATCATATTGGAATGAAAATGCATCAGGTCTTGCTGCTTCAATGGGATTCATTACACTTTTGTAGTCCTCCCCTTCCATGTATCGGTAAATCATAAGGGATGTCTGTGCAAGCACTTCGAATGCCTCCAGGTTTTCATTTGTCTGCTCGGACATCAGTGACACTATATATGGTCTGCCGGTAAAGACAATCCCCACATCATTGTATGCATTCTCCTTGACATAATTACCAATCTTATGCGCAACAGGCACATCATCAGGAAGATACAGGTTGATCCTGTCATTGAATACCGTATTTTCAAGATGGTTGACCATGATTCCATATAGGTCGGGGTTCTCGGTATATCTGTCGTACAGTTCCATGGCAAAAATCGCCATGTCTGCAGGGCATGACCTATGCCGCAGACCATAATTGATTGTTGCACCAAGATCCATCATATAGTTCAATATATTGTCCCTGCCGCACAGTCTTATAATCATGTTTATGGCACAATTATCACTATAGACAAGTGAATATTCAACCAGCTGTGCCACAGTGTACTTGTCGCCGTAGTTACCCTTGATTATCCTGCCGGTTCCATATTCCAGGTCCTCTTCAAGGTATTCCATAACTATATCGAAATCAAGCTCTCCCTCTGCTATCTTTTTGAAAAGATACAGATTTATCGGAAGCTTTGATGTACTCGCAGCAATGTACTGGTCATAGGCAGCGATGTCAAATGAATTGCCGGATTCAATATCAACGAATGTAAGACCATATCTTCCGTCAAACATACCGAAATATCTTTGGATATAACCCTTGAGTTCATTGAGGCCCGCCATGTTTTCAGCCGGGTTATCCTTTGGAATTGGGGTTGGTGAAGGTGTAGCCGTGGGTGCAGCAGTCGGAATCACCGTTGGAGTCGGCAATGCTGTAGGCGTAGGTTCCACGGAAGCAACCGGGTCACCTGAAGGTGTTTCAGACGGAGTTCCTGTGCTGTTTGCCTCATCTATTATTCTGTCCAGACCGCTGAACAAAGAACAGCCTGTAAGGAAAATTGCCGATGCCATAAGCATTGCCGTAAGTGTATTGATTATTTTTCTTTTGTGTTTCATTTTACAACCACCAATAATAAAACTGATATTGCAAGTCCCAGGAGGGCCCCTGCTATGACTTCGACGGGTGTATGCCCGATAAGTTCCTTCAAATCTTCTTCAAGATGAAATTCACCCTTGCCTTTGTTATGGTGGAACATCCTGTTGAGAACCTTTGCCTGTTTGCCGGCAGCTCTTCTCACACCTGCTGCATCATACATTACTATAAGTGAAAAGGCCAATGTAACTCCAAACAATGCAGATTCAAAACCAACACCGATTCCCACAACAGTTGAGAGACTTACAACAAAGGCCGAATGGGAACTTGGCATTCCACCGGACCCAAGAAGCCGCCTGTAGTCAATCTTTCGTCTTACTATCAAATCAATGATGAGCTTCAGTGCCTGGGCTGCAACCCAGGAAACAAAGGGTATCGTCAGATATTTATATGTAAAGAAAATTTCCCTGAAATCCATTTCAGCCCTCTCTATTGATGATGAAATCCATGAGTTCTTCCAAAAACCAGGTATCCTCACTTATTTTACCGAGTTCTTCCAATGCACCAGCTGCAGTTTCATACATCAGCCTGGTGGCTTCATCAACGCCCAGCAGTGAAGCAATTGTTATTTTGCCGTTCTTCATGTCACTGCCTGTCGGCTTACCAATTATATCCTTATTGCCGAAAACATCAAGCAGATCATCCTTGATCTGGAATGCAAACCCGGCCTTTTCAGCAAACGCCTCCATTGACCTTATGCTTGAATCACTGCCCCCGCCAAGTATTGAACCTGCCACAGCCGCAGCTTTTATCAGTGCTCCGGTTTTCATTGAATACATCCTTCGCAGTTCCTCAAGTGAACTTAATCCGGCCATGTCCAGGACCTGGCCCCCTATCATACCTTCTGCACCGGCAGCCTTCATGATTTCAAGAGCAGCCATTGTGCCACGGGCTTCAAAGTCTTCTATGCCGGAAAGCATACATTCCGCTGCAGTATTTAAAAGAGCATCACCGGCGAGTATAGCCATTGCCTCTCCGAACATCCGGTGACTCGATGGCTTTCCTCGTCTAAGATCATCATCGTCCATTGCCGGCAGATCATCATGTATCAATGAATAAGTATGTATCATTTCAAGGGCTGCTGCAAAAGGAAGTGCTTTATCAAGGGAGTCATCCGAAAAAACCGAATAAACCCCCAACAGAAGTGAAGGTCTAAGATGCTTGCCTCCTGAAAGGCTGTAGTGCATTGCTTCCTTTATTTTCTTTTCAAATTTCCTTGCATCAAAATAGTCCACTGTAAATCCTGTGGATAGATTTGAGTAATATCCAAGCCTCTGTATGAAACGTTCACTGGCCACTTTCTGACACATCCTCTCCTGCTGTTTCTATCTGTTTTCGGGCATTTGATATCCTGTCATTAAGTTCCTTTATGATTCCTATGCCTTCCTTGTACATTCCAAGAGCCTTGTCAAGTTCTGTTTCTCCACCTTCAAGCTTGTTTACTATGCCTTCCAGTTCCCTGATCAACTCCTCAAAGGATTTCTTTTGCATCTTTTGTCTCCTTACCCTTGACTTCACAGTCAATCCTGCCATCTGACAGTACTGCTGATATTCTGTCACCTGTCCCGACAGCTTTCAAACTTGTAATTACATGTCCGCCATTGTCTTTCAAAACTGAATAGCCCCTTACCAGAGTAGCCACAGGGCTAAGAAGCTCAATCTTACCGGCCAGGGATTTTAGATCGGCTTCCTTTCGTTCCATCAGCATGGAAACTTCCGCCTCTAATTTCTCGGAAAGTCTTTCCACAACCATCTCAGTCATATTGAAGATTTCCCCCGGCCTTTTCATAACCGGCCTGTCAGCCAGTGACCTTACCCTGGTGCTGTATCTTTCCAGAAGTGCCCTCATATGATTCCTGAGCCTGATTCCGCTGTTATTTATTCCATCCATAAGCGCTGTCAGTTCGGGCACTACCAGTTCAGCTGCAGCCGATGGAGTCGGAGCCCTTCTGTCAGATACGAAATCTGCAATTGTATAGTCAGTCTCATGCCCAACCGCTGAAACAACGGGAATCCTTGATTCATAGATGGCTCTTGCCAGGTATTCCTCATTGAATGGCCAGAGATCCTCTATTGAGCCTCCGCCCCTTGCAATGATTATTACATCCGTGTCTCCCTTTCGGTTGAAATACCTGATTCCTGCTGCGATTTCCTTCTCCGCCCCACGGCCCTGTACATGTGCAGGATAAAGTTCCAGATTATAAATGGGATACCTTCGGTCGAGTACATTCAGAATATCCTTTATGACAGAACCGGTTTCTGATGTAACGACACCAATTTTACCCGGAATCATAGGAATAGGTTTCTTGACTGCTTCATCGAACAATCCTTCTGCTGCCAGCTTCTTTTTTAGCTCCTCAAACTGCCTGTAAAGCGCACCTTCTCCACCGGGAATCATTGCCTGTACATAAAGCTGATATCTGCCGGTCCGTTCGAATACCGATACATAACCGGACGCAACGATTTCCATTCCATCCTCAGGCCTGAAGTCAAGAAGTGATGCCTTAGCCTGGAACATTACGCAGGACAAAGCCGATTCCGCATCTTTGAGAGTAAAATAGAGATGTCCTGACTGGTGATGCTTGAAATTTGATATTTCTCCCGTTACAAGAACATTGGAAAGATATTCATCATTTCCAAGCACCATCTTGATATATGCGTTGAGTCTGGATACGGTTACTGCCTTGTTCATGTAACACCAGTCAATCTATATGCGCCAGAATGCCGTTTACAAACTTTCCCGATGAATCACTTCCATAAGCCTTGGCAAGCTCCACCGCTTCGTTGATGGCGGCACTCTTAGGAACATCATCCCTGTAACGGATTTCAAAATATCCAAGTCTGAGAATGGCAAGGTCAACCTTGGATATTCTGTCGAGTTTCCAGGAGGACGTCAGATGCTTTTCCAGTGCACCGTCAATCTCAGCAAGAATCATGTTGACCCCGGTGACAACATCCGTGATATAGTCCACCGATTCAACACTCATCGGGTTCTCGTTGAAAAATAAATCAAGCTGATCCCGGAAGTCGTCCTTGTTGATTTCAGTCTGATAAATCAACTGGAACGCCTTTTCCCTGTCTTTTTTCCTACCCATTTGTCCTCACTGTTTCTTGTCGGCTTCAACTATTCCGTCAACGACTATCCGTATGTTTTCAATGTCCGTGCCTGTTGTTTCCATGATCTTGCTTCTGATACTTTCCTGCAGGGTTGCAGAAATGGCCGGTATTGATACCACAGGGGGTACCTTGACCCTGATTTCTATTGATGGCTTGTTGTCCATATCAAGAACATCAGTCCTTATATCATAGACATTGTCGGCATTTTTTGCAACCAGCCTTGCAAGACTTTCAAGGGTCTGTGAGGAAATACTGACAGTTCCCCCTGCATTTGAAATTTTTATTGCGGGTTTTGAATTATCCTTCTTTGAAAATGTGAAAAGAATTGAAACAACTATTCCCAGAAAGACAACTGATATCAATATGACAGCAAGCCTGATCCCCGAAAAGAAACCGGCGTTCCTTATAGCTACTCCTATATTATAAAGGAAATCGTTGTCAAGGGCACTGTAGATACCCGCAGCTGAGACCAGACCTGCAAGGACAACACTGATAAAAATCAAAACTTTTCTTAATTTAACCATCTCGCACCACCTAATTCTTTATTCCCTTGGGATATTTACACTTTGAACATGTATATTGGCTTCCATTACTTTCATTCCGGTCATTCTTTCCACCGTCTTCTTGACTGTTTCCTGGATGTTCCAGGCAACCTCGGGAATCCTTGCCCCGAACTCAGCTATGATGTATATGTTGATATATACCTTGTCTTCCTTGGTTTCAACACGGATTCCCTTTGAAAGATTCCTGATACCCAGGACTTCAGCAATTCCTCCTGTCAGACCGCCGCTCATTGAATAAACACCGTCAACCTCAACTGCTGCAAGGCCTGCAATTATGGCAATCACTTCGTTGCTGATCTTAAGCTGCCCGTATTCTTCACCGCTGGAAATTATTTCACTGCCAGACATATATCCTCCATTCAAGATAGATTATATCATTGCAGAAGCATTCAATTCAATCTGAGCAGGGAATATCATGCCGTAAATCCTAACCATTGTTCTTGGTAACAATATAATTCTTCACTATGAATTCAGGATAGTATGACTTCTTTGATTTTCGCAGCCCAGGCTTATCCATATCCTCCTGCCGGTTGATGTACCGGACATCCTTCCACTCCTCTGATGTATAAACCTGATTCAGTTTTGCATAAATCCCATCAAATTCCGTATCAGCTTTCTCAAAGATTACAACAGCCATGTCATCAGCTATTTTACTGCCCAGTGCAAAGGCTTCTATCATACCGTTTATCCTGATTGCTCCGCCCCTGTAATCAATTCCTCCGGAGCCCGACAGCAACTCAAGAACAGCTTTCTTCTCATGTGAAGACGGTTTTTCAGGCCCGCAGTCCTGCTTCTGACACCATATTTCCATGACCCGCTCTATTTCATCCATGTCACCGGGGCCGATTCTGACATACTCATACTTGTCGCCGTATGCCCTGTCAAATTTACTTATATGATTTCTTTTCTTTGAATATTTTTTCCCGGAAAGTTCTGCCAGATTCTCCTGAAGATAGACATATTCCCCAAATCCATGGGCTTCCGTATAAATGTACCTGTCACCGAATATTTCCTGTAACCTGCCCTTGTCCTCTTCACTGACACAGTAGAGCCTGGCTGATTTTGTGACCTTGCTGCAATATTCCTCCAGATTATACATGGCTTTTTCCAGGTCTCCTGCTCCATAAGGCATGAAGGCCGTGTTCTGAAAGTTACACTCGAACATGAACAGGAAGCCGTCCTTTATATCGTAGGTAAGTCCTGAGAACTCACGCCATAAATACAGTGTCTGAAACTTTGACAGGGACATGTATTTGTCCGAATATTTCAGGTATTCCTTTATCTCATGTGCATTTTCTGTTGTCATTTTCCTTGGATTCAATGTCAAAACGTAATTTCCCTTCCCTCTTCCGCCGATCTGTAGGCAGCGCCTATCAGTTTCATCATCTTCCTTGCATCATCAGCAGGAGAAATGTTTTCTTCCCTGCCCTCTATAACGGCAATGAAATGGGCGAATTCATTCAATGCCTTTTTCTTATATTCCGTATCAGGATATAAATTTACCAGAGTATCATTTATTTCCGTAAAGATTTCCAATTTGCGGTTGCTGTATCTCACGCCGCCTTTTGTACCAAACAGTTCATAGAAGAAATCTTCTTTTTCCGTGTTGAGTGCAAATGAAATCTCAAAATTCAAGGAAGCTCCGGAATTCAATCTGACAAATCCTACGGCAAGGTCCTCAACATCAAATATACCCTCTTCCGCAGTTTCTGAAAACCACATGTTCCTGGTGCGGCATCCCTCGAACTTCCTGTAAGTGGATGCAGAAACTGATGTCGGCTCTGGACTGTCCATCATATAAAGGGCAAGGTCAATCATATGGACTCCCAGGTCAATCAATGGACCGCCTCCGGAAAGTGCCTTCTGTGTAAACCATCCTCCCATCCCGGGAATACCCCTGCGTCTTCTCCATCCGCACCTTGCATGGTAAATTTCACCAAGATTGCCTTTGTTTATATAATCACGTATGAAGAACGCTTCGTTTGTGAACCTGTTGTTGAGACCAACCATCAGTTTTTTATTGTACTTTTCAGAAGCCCTGATCATATCAATGGCTTCGGATTCATTCATTGCGATGGGTTTCTCACAGTGCACATGAGCTCCTGCAGCCATTGCATCGATTGTCATCTGTCTGTGGAACTTGTTGGGGGTACAGACACTGACTATGTCAGGCTTTTCCCTGTCCAGCATTTCAAGATAATCATTATAAGTGTTGATTTTAGGATACTTTTCCTTCATCGCTCCAAGAGCAGAGTCACTTACATCACTGATTGCTGCAACTTCCACATTGCCAAGTTCGTCATATCCCGGCAGATGCTTCCATTTTGCAATACCTCCTGCACCAATGCAGGCATATTTATAAGAGCCCATTACTTCACCTCTCCGGTTGGAACCTTGCGCCACTCACATGAACCTGTGTCAACTATTTCACCGGCAGGAGCCGCCCACTTGCATGCATTCCTCAGAACCCTTCTGATTTTTTCATTGTTGAATGCTGAATTCGTCTCATGTCCTGGCTGAAAATAAAACATCTTTCCTCTTTCAACCTTGAAGCAGCAACCTGACCTGAAAACCTCGCCACCTCCGAACCATGATATGAATACGAGTTCATCCGGCTCGGGAATCCCAAAGGGTTCACCATACATTTCTTCCTCAGGAAGATCAATGCTTTCACCTATGCCCTGGGCAATCGGATGGGCAGGATTCACAACCCATACCCTGCAGCTGTCCCCGTCCCTCCATTTGAGTGAACAGCTTGTTCCAGTAAGTTTCTTGAATATCTTTGAAAAATGTCCTGAGTGAAGGATTATAATTCCCATGCCGCCTCTCACACGGACGGCTATCCTTTCCACCAGAGCATCATCCACTTCACCATGGGCCATATGTCCCCACCATACCAAAACATCAGTATCATTCAGAACATCTTCCGGAAGGCCATGCTCAGGTTCATCCAATGTAGCAGTCCTTATCATGAAATCCCCGTCAACAGCCAGTGCGTCTGCTATTGCTCCATGAATTCCATTGGGATACAGGTTCCTTACAACCTCACTTTTCTTCTCATGTCTGTACTCATTCCAGATCGTAACCTTTATCATAGTCTCCTCCATATCAAGTAAATTCTTTAATCAGCCTCAGCTGTTCTTCTTCATTACCGACCCTTGTTCTTATCAGTGCCCTGCATCCGGGGAATCTTTTGATGAATCCCGGTATCTCCTCAGGATTAAGGAACACATAAAGGCCCTTTCCTGCATCGATTATCCTTTCATACATTGCATGATACATTTCATCCGCATTACCGGGAGCACCTGCCCCGGGAACCCATTGTATGGTATTTATATTTTCAATTCCAAGAAGACTGTCCAGATGCCTTACGGCTCCCGGTCCGTCAAGATGATATATAACATTGTCAAGCTTTTCAGCCTGCATCCTGAGATACGGAAGCTCAAACTCATCAAACATATCCTCAGACAACATGCATGATATATCGCTTTGCAGGACACTCGTGGTCCCCCTTCCCAGCAGATTGTAATGTGTATAGGCAGTATAACCCTCTTCCATTATTATCCCTGTCACCTCATCAAAGACCTTTTCCCACACGAGATAAAGACTGTCCATGGTCTTCCTAACTCCTGATGGATTGTCGAGAAGCTCCATCAGCAGTCTCTGGGGTCCCATGACAGCTGAAAGTATATCAAGGTTCTGCTCAAAGTCAGGCATTGATGCCCTGAATACCCCATTTGAATTATTTTTATAATATCTGGCAGAATCAATGGCCCATTTATACCATCTGTACTCATGACCGGCAGAATCAGCCTGAATAGGAATAAGCCTGTCACATGTTTCCTTGATCTCCTGCAGGGTCATTGTTGATTCTGTAAACCATATGGTTGCCTCACTGTATACAGGTTCTGAACCTATGAGGGTAGCAAGACTGCCGGGACCTATATACGGAGCCAGATCCGGAAAAGCCTCTCCGTGGAAACTTTTCGGTGCAAAGAACTCAAGGTGCTTTGTGAGATTTTGTTCATAGTCAGCATAATCAGCAGTATCCCTGTATGACGGGGCCTTGACCGAGACATCGGCCACAATGAGTTTCAATCCCTTTTCCCTGCCCCAGAACCTGTCGAATTTGTCTGTTGTATCAGTCCAGTTGGTCTTTAGCATAAAAGTAAAATCCGGAAGTTACTCCGGATTGTCTCCAGTTTCAAATTTTTCCTCGAGTTCCGAAAGTCTCATATCAAGTTCATCAACGGCATCAACAAGGTCATCTATTACCGTTGCACAATCTTCAAGTACTTCGATGATTTCGTTTATGAAATCCTTATGTTCACGCTCCCATGGGACTCCGGTCATCCTGTCAATCAGTTTTCTGGCCCGGTCTGAAAGATAGTCCATTTCAGGCTCTTTCCATGTATTCACCGGTTCTTGTATCGACCCTGATTTTATCACCGATGTTGACAAACAATGGAACCTTGACCATTGCTCCGGTTTCAAGTGTTGCCGGTTTGGTGGCTCCCTGGGTTGTATCACCTTTGAATCCGGGTTCTGTTTCAGTGACTTCAAGGACTACAAAGAACGGTGGTTCCACGCCGAATACCTTTCCTTTGTATGAGAGAACCTCCACCGTGTCATTTTCCTTGACGAACTTAAGGGCATCGCCCAGCTGATCACGGCTGATGGGTTCCTGTTCATAGGTTTCAACATCCATGAAGTAGTAAAGCTGACCGTCATTGTAGAGATACTGCATCTCCCTTTTATCCACCCTTGCCTTTTCATATTTATCACTTGGGTTGAAAGTTCTTTCAACTGTTGAACCGGATATTATATTCCTGATTTTTGCCCGCACAAAAGCCGCGCCTTTTCCCGGCTTGACATGCTGGAACTCGATGACCTGGCAAAGCTGCCCGTCCATTTCAAATGTGAGACCATTTCTGAAATCTCCTGCACTTATCATCAGTGATACCTCCATAACATATATCGTTTAGATTTTACCCTATATATTCACCCTTTGCAATCAGGGTATGATACTATTGATAAAGAATTTAAGACTCGGAGGCACTTATGAAAGATGAAACAAAGATACAAAGGAAATGGAAAAAGATCTTTCTGGGCTTGTTCATATTTTTCCTGACAATCTCCCTCATTCTGGGAACGGTTGTTTTTCTTAACTGGGACTATATTCTGTTCAAGGCATTCATTACAAACAGATACCTGAAGACTGATATCCTTGATGAGATATATCCTGAATACATCGGCCAGGAAATTAACGGCAGATACTTCAGGTACTTTGATAATCTGAGCATTGCAGCGGTAACAAAGCTTATACGCGACACAGGAGATGACTATTACACCTATCAGTATAATCCTGACCAGTTTGAGAGCTACACATCATCAAGGGAAGAAAAGGCAGCCCTATCATATACCGAGGAACTCACCCCTGACACAATATACATGCTACTGACAAATTTCACACCGGATTCACTGGATTTCTTTATAAGATCCATACCGGTGATTTCTGAATACAAGAACCTTGTACTGGACCTGAGGGACAATGGAGGTGGAGATATTGATGTAATATTCAAGATAGCGGATTATTTCCTTCCTGAAAATGCAGGCATAGTAACCGAATACAGAAGACACCGGTCCACCGAAATACTGGCAAAGGGTATACAGGAACTGAGCTTTGAAAAAATAGTCATTCTGCAGAACAACCGCACGGCTTCTGCTTCTGAACAGCTTATAGCTGCACTTGGATACAATCTTGCTGAAGTTACTACAGTAGGAACCCCAACCTTCGGCAAATCAGTGGGTCAGACCAGGATAGCACTTTTGGAAGGGTTCTATGTCAAAGCCACGACCCTTGAGTGGAAGATACCGGACGGTACGGAAATAGATGGAAACGGAATAGAACCTGATGTCACTTACGAAGGTTCTGATATCATTGGTTACGTACTTGAAAACCTGCTTTGAGAAACAATATTATTACGGATTCGTCAAAAATAAGGACATTGCACCTGGCAATGTCCTTTAAAATGTTATCTGTCACCCATTCTCACATAATCCCTGGAGTTCAATACATTCTTGTATGCCGGTCTTATTATCCTGCCACCGTTGATGACCTCCTCAATTACATGGGCTGTCCATCCGGTTATCCTGGATGCCGCAAACAGCGGTGTGAAAAGGTCCTTGGGGATTCCAAGCATTTCATATACCAATCCTGAATAAAAGTCTACATTGGCACACAGATCCTTGGTGTTCTTCTTAACATCCTTGAAAACCTCCGGAGAAAGCCTTTCCACTGACCTGTAGAGCTCAAACTCCTCCATCCTGCCCTTTGTTTCGGCGAGTTCCCTGGCCTTGTCCCTGAGAATTTCGCATCTGGGGTCAGATTTAGTATATACCGCATGGCCGATTCCGTAGATCAGTCCGGATCTGTCATATGCTTCCTTGTTCAATACCTTGACCAGATAATCACTCACTTCAGAATCGCTTGTCCAATTACCTACACTGGTCTTCATTTCACTCATCATGCCGTTGACCTTTATATTGGCTCCCCCGTGCCTCGGGCCCTTCAGGGATCCGACCGCTGCAGCGATGGAGGAATATATATCCGTTCCGGATGATGCCACAACATGCGCAGTAAATGCGGAATTGTTTCCCCCGCCATGTTCTGCATGGAGCACCAGCAGAAGATCCAGTATTTCAGCTTCCAGCTTAGTATATTCCCCGGAATCCCTTGACATGAGAAGTATGTTCTCAGCTGTTGAAAGTTCCGGGTCAGGATTTCTGATTACAAGGCTTTTATTCAGCATATTGTATGTCTTGGCCTGGTATCCATAGGCAATGAGGGCAGGAAATCTGGCAATGAGGTCGATGCCCTGACGTATGATATTCACTATGCTTGTATCATCAGGATTATCATCGTAAGAGTACAGTACCAGTACACTTCTTGCCAGTTTGTTCATGATGTCATTGCTTGGGGCCTTTAGAATCATGTCCTCAAGGAATGATGGCGGCAGGCTCCTGCTCAGTCCCAGCAGTCCGCTGAATTTGTCCAGTTCTGTTTTATCCGGAAGTTTGCCGAACATAAGAAGATATGCAGTTTCCTCAAAACCGAATCTTCCTTCTGCCAAAAAACCCTTTGTTATATCCTCAACATCAATGCCCCTGTAACGTAGTCTTCCTTCGACGGGCGTTTTCTCTCCCTCATCCATGATATATCCATGGACATCACCTATTTCTGTAAGACCAACAAGGACACCGGTGCCATTTGCATTCCTGAGTCCGCGTTTCACATCATATTTACTGTAATAAGCCGGCTGTATGACATTGTTTCTCTCTGCCAGTGCTCCCAGTTCCATTATATAGTTTGATTTCATTTTTCCTCACTTTCCCAATACTCTGTTTCTTGCATTCTTCACATGTATCAGCATGAAGTGCTCTGCCCGTATGCTGTCCTTTGCTGCGATTGCCTCATATATTGCCTTGTGTTCCTCCATTACAGCCTTTGCCCTTGCCGGTTTGCCGAAGCTGTCACTCCTTGCCTTCTTAAGATTGTGGTGGAATGTGCTTAGAATATTCCTCAGTGTCTTGCTCCCGGACGCCTTGAATATTGTTTCATGGAAATCTCCGTCAATCCTTACAAGGTGGTTCATATCCTTTCTGGCTGTATAGAATTCCTGAAGGTCCACTATTTCCCTGAGTTTCTCCAGTGTTTCGTCGTTTATGTTCTTTGCCGCCCTTCTCGCTGCAAGTCCCTCAATTGAAATTCTTATCTCGTATATATCCTCTATGTCCTGTTTTGTTATGCCGGTAACAATTATCGCCTTGTTTGGTATAGCTTCAACCAACCCCTCCAGTTCAAGCTGACGTATTGCTTCCCTGACCGGGGTTCTGCTCACCTTGAGCTGTTCGGAAAGCATAAGCTCAGTTAGCTTCTGGCCTTCACTGTATTTACCGCTTATTATGTCTTCCTCAAGCTGTGCAAATACCCTTTCCCTGAGGGAACCCTGAAATTCCTCATTCAATTCAATCACCCCTGTTTTTGTATTATTGTATAATTGTATACAATTATACATACATAAGTGCCACTGTCAAGCTTCAGTTTTTGTAAATTATTTATATTTCGGGCTGATTTCCATGGCTTTTTCCATCAGATAATTGGAAAAATTATGGTCAGGATTCTTCATGACATCCTCAAGCAACTCATCAAGGATTCTTCTTATCTGCCTGCCCTCTTCTGAAATCCCCGCCTTTATCAGGTCATTTCCATCAATCTGGAGATCCTGAAGGGATGTGCAGTCGCCTGCTTCAATGATCATATTGTATACAGTAAGGTCGGATTTACCCAGCAGAAGAACCCTTTTTGTGTCTGCGACGCCTATCTGTGATATGAGTTTTCTTATCTGATATTTGGTGACATATGGCCCGTCATAGAACTTGAGCAGAATATTATTTACACTCTTCACAGTCTTGCCATCCGCCTTCAACTGTTTGAGTATCCTGCCTGCATACTCCTGCTTTACAAGAAAATAGCATAACCTGAGAAGATAATCATTCTGAAATGGTATTCCATGGTATCTGAGCAGCCTGAAATCAGGATGTATGCTCCTTCCAAGATTTGTATCCCTCAGATAAATGATTTTTTCCGGAAACCTTCCTTTTAGCATTCTCGAGAATTCACTGTAGATTCTTTCCGCCGAAACCATGGATATGTTTTCGCATGTTCTCATGATGGCTTTTCTAGTCTTTGGCTCTATTTCAAAACCCAGCTCGCACGCAAATCTGACTGCCCTCATCATCCTGAGAGCATCTTCCTCAAATCTTTCATTGGGTTTTCCAACGGCTCTTATTACTTTCTTTGACAGATCATCCGCCCCGTTGAACAAGTCAACCAGTCCTGTATCAAAACTGAAGGCCATCGCATTGACTGTGAAGTCCCTTCTTTCAAGGTCCTCTTCCAGACTGCCGGCATGTTCAAGCTTGTCGGGATGCCTGTTGTCGGAATAACCATCCTCCTTGCGGTAAGTTGTTATGTCATAGAAATATCCATCATGTGAAACTCTGATGGAATTGTATTTAAGACCTACATCATAGGTATCCTTGAATATTTTCTTTATTTCATCCGGAGTTGCATTGGTCGCAATATCTACGTCATTGAAATCCCTGTCAATCAGGGAATCGCGCACACAGCCACCGACAAAATATGCTTCAAATCCATTTTGCCTCAAGACTTCCCAGGCTCCCCTGTGAATCATTAGATAGTCCCTGATCATAATTACACCCCTGCAATCGATCCTGTGACTAGATTATAACCCTATACAACAAATAGGGCAACGATTCGTTGCCCTGCTGGATATGTCACTCAAAATTCCTGACCAGGTCCTCCAGTGTGTCCCTGCGTCTGATCATTTTTATACTTCCGTCCGGTTTAATAAGGACCTCAGCAGGCCGCAGCCTGTTATTGTAGTTTGAGCTCATTGAATAACCATAGGCTCCTGCATCCATTACACCAAGGATATCCCCTTCCCTTATTTCAGGCATAGGCCTTTCATGGGCCATTATATCCCCCGACTCACATATATTACCCACGATATCCACGGTTTCGACTGCTTCTTCATCCAATAGCCTTCCATCCCTGTAGACCTCTATATCGTGATGTGAATCATACATGGCAGGTCTGATAAGCGTATTGAATCCAAGGTCTGTACCAATATACAACCTGTCATAATTTGACTTGCGGGCATAAACCGTTCCAAGGAGTATACAGCTTTCAGCACTTATATACCTGCCCGGTTCCGTTCTGAATAGTATTCTCTTGCCGTATGAATCCGTCCATTCCTCGAGAATTGAAGCAAACTCCCTTCCAAAGGACTCAAGTTCAAGCCTGGGCTGTCCTTCCTGTTTCTTGTATGGGATACCAAAGCCACCACCGAAATCGACGAATTCCAGGTTCTCGAATTGTGAAGCTGTATCCAGAACACTTCTCACACCCTGAAGATAATTCTCACCATCCATGAACAATGAGCCAATATGCTGGTTTATTCCTGACAATGTCAGGTTATATTTTTCAAGCAGTTCCCTTACCATGGGAGCTTTATCCAAATTGATTCCGAATTTGGTTTTCTTGCCTGCAGTAACAACTTTTTTATGGTGCCCGGCGCCAAGACCCGGATTGAATCTTACACTGACCCTTCCCCCGGGATTAAGTCTGCCAAACCTTTCAAGCTGTGAAAGACTGTCAACACTTACGGGGATTCCCCTGTCAATGGCAAACATCATCTCTTCATCAGAGACATTGTTGCTTATGTAGAAAATCTCATTGGCCTTGAATCCCGCTTTTTCCAGTACATATATCTCGCCCGGAGACATGGCATCTGCATGGAGGCCCTCTTCATGGGCTATCTTAAGCAAAGTAAGGTTGGAATTTGCTTTCATGGAATAAGTTACCTGGAAGTTTTCATAAGGAACCATTCCCGTCATTTCACGGCATCTTTTCCTGAAAATCTCTTCACTATAAACAAACAAGGGTGAACCGAACTCCCTTACCAGTTCATCCGGTCTGTTACCCTTGTAAAAATTCATCGCTTCACTGAAATAATACGTCACTGCACTGCCTCCGGTTGATTTTCTAAGATTTTATTCAATGCAGGCCCTGCTGTCAATCTTTTTTATTATGCCTTTTAATCTTCTTTGTGGTTGTTTTCTCAAACTCTTCCTCCCTTATGTGGAAAATATTGATCCGCTTGAAGGTAGGAAGCTTCTTGTTTATCTTCTTGATTTCCTCACCGATTACTTTCTTTATTTCATCCATGCTTGGTATCTTGTCTGAGATGGCTTCCCTGATGCTCTCAATGTTCGGCACTATGTGGGCCTGTATGAAATTCTCCTTGGTGATATCTTCTTCTCCGTCCGTAACCATGGACTCCAGTATGAATGGACTGCTGTTCAGATATTCCTCGAGTTCCTCAGGGAATATATTCTTTCCGGTCTTTGTGACAATGAGGTTCTTCTTCCGGCCTGTTATGGTGTAGAAGCCGTCTTTGTCCACCCTTCCGTAATCTCCTGAATGCAGCCATCCGTCCACAATCGTCTTCTTTGTTTCTTCCGGCATATTGTAGTAGCCCAGCATGACATGGGGGCCTCTTATAAGTATTTCCCCGATACCGTCTTTATCAGGATTGTCTATCTTCATTTCATAGCCCGGAAGTGCCATTCCAAGTGCCCCGTGTTTATAGAACTTCTCAGGGTTACCCGCAGTAACGGGCGCACACTCAGTCATACCATAACCCTGGAGTATCGGCAGACCCATCTTGTCAAGGTCCCTTGAAACCTTCGGACTAAGGGCAGATGCCCCGCTTATTATATGGTGGACCCTTCCTCCAAGACTTGCATGTACGGTTTTGAACAATTTTCGCCTGGCCTTGACATTCAAAAGTGAAGAAATTCCAAGAAGCATCTTGAAGACCAGGTTCTTAATGAATGATGCCTGGGCCTTTTTCATAATCTTGGCATGAACATTCTCTATTATGAGCGGAACTATTACCAGGATGGTGGGTTTTGTTTCCCTTATATTCTCAGCGATATATTTGAGCCCTTCGCAAAATGCAACGGTCCCCCCCGATCCAATCACGGTCAGAAAACCGCAGGTACACTCAAATGCATGATGTATAGGAAGTATTGAAAGAGAAAGATCATCAGGTGTTATCTTAAGAATTCCTCTCATCGCCGCAATATTTGAAACTATGTTTCTGTGACATAACATTACGCCCTTTGATACACCGGTTGTACCTGAAGTGAACAGAAGCATGTTCATTGCATCGGGATCGATATCAGCGTCCAGGAAAGCCCTGTTTCCTTTTTCCAGAAGTTTCCGTCCATTTTCAATGAAACCGGTATATGAGTCCTCACCCTCCCCGTCCATAGGGATCAGGAACTTCAGTGAAGCACATCTCTCTGCCATCTTTTTGACCTTGCCGGCCTGCTTGTCAGAATATACAACGGCTTTCAGGCCTGCCTCCTTTGCAAGATAAACAAGTTCATCAGCATTGAGTTCCTTGTCAAGGGGTACAACTACACCGGTACCATTTACGGTTGCAAGGTATGATACACACCACTCATAACGGTTTTCTCCGATGACACCTATTTTTTCATCCTTGAGACCCATGGCAATGAAAGCTGTGCCAAGGGCATTTACATCATTCTGGAACACCTCATATGAAACAGCTTCATAAATGCCATTCCTTTTGCTCAGGAATGCATCATTTCCGGGGTTTGCCCTTACCACTGTATCCAGCAGCTCCCTCAGATCCCTTTTGGGTTTTTCATCATAAAATATATTTTTTTTCAATATTAAAGCTTATCCTTTCCAAGCCATTTCACAAGCACTTCCGGAACCCTTATGCTTCCGTCGGCCTGCTGGAATTGTTCGACTATCGCAGGGAATATCCTTGATGTCGCCAAACCTGATGCATTCAGTGTATGCAGGAACTCATTCTTTCCTGTGACTGCATTCCTGTACCTGATTTTCCCACGCCTTGCCTGATAATCACGGGCATTGGACGCCGAACTGACTTCCTTATATATGCCCATGCTTGGAATCCATACCTCAATGTCGTATGTCTTTGCCATGGAATGACTGACATCGCCTGCTGCCAGCTTGGTGGTCCTGAAGTGAAGTCCCAGACCCTGCATCAGCCTTTCAGCCTTTCCGACAAGCTCCTCAAGGGCTTCGTCACTTTTTTCGGGGACGGTATACTGGAACATTTCTATCTTATTGAACTGATGTCCCCTTATCATCCCTCTTTCCTCTGCCCGATAGCTTCCGGCTTCTTTTCTATAGCATGGAGTGTATGCAAAATATTTTCTTGGCAATGTATCCTCAGTCAGGATTTCATCCCTGTGGACGTTGATCAATGCAGTTTCCGCTGTTGGAAGAAGGAACTGAAATTCACTTTCATCCTTGTTTTCAAGGGCAAATACATCATCTGCGAATTTCGGGAACTGACCTGCAGTGTATCCGCACTCATGCCCGAGGATGTGCGGAGGAAGAATAAATTCATATCCGTCCTTTATATGTTCTTCAATGAAATAATTAAGGAGTGCCCACTCGAGCATTGCTCCGTCACCTTTATAAAGCCAGAACCCGTTTCCTGACAGCTTGGTTCCCCGTTTATAATCAATTATTCCGAGTTTCTCGCAAAGATCAACATGGTTTTTGATTTCAAAATCAAAGACAGGTTTTTCTCCAAAGGTCCTTATTACTTCATTTGCCGAGGCATCTCCTGCAATCAAATCATCATCAGGGATGTTGGGCAGGACCTCCATATAGCTTTGTATCTTATCGAGACACTCGGTGGTTCTGGTTTCCATTTCCTTGATGGAACCTGCAAGCTCCTTCATTCTCTCAAGGGTTTCAGTAACATCTTCTCCATTTTTCTTCAGTTTTGGAATCTCAGATGAAACTGAGTTCCTCTCGGCCTTCATCTGCTCCGTCTCAAATATCAGTTTCTTCCTTTCATCATCCAATTCAATCAAAGGATTGAAATCCACGATTACACCTCTTTTAGCAAGTGCCTTTGTGACTTCCTCCTGATTTTCCCTGATTCTTCTGATGTCCAGCATTCCACACCTCCATTTATTCCTTGGGCTCTTTCAAAGCATAAAAAACCGCCCCCTACATGGGACGGATATTTCCGCGGTACCACCCAACTTAATCATTGATTCCCTCTGGCATGATAACCGTATGTACGGCCGGTCATTTGAACCGGATTCTCCGGGAGTGGATTCACCCAACATATATCTTCGGTTCTCACCATGCACCGACTCTCTTTGCATACAATGTCCGGTTACTTTTTCCCATCATGGAATTATTCTAAAGTATACAGCACTGCTTCAGATACGTCAATTGAACCATGGCACAAAATGGTCACCCTTAAGTTCCAAATCCTATACACCTTATGGGTGAATCATCAGGCTTTTGCTTGGATACTGCTCTTTCACCGGATTATGCATGATAATGGCTTAACCACAAGTTATGTTCCTGTTGCACGGTGCTATCCGGCATTCTATAATGTAGAGGGGATGATTTTTATGGATAACATTTCGAAGAACAATGTTGGGAAAATCAAGGATTTTCTTTTGTTTGCGTTGAACCCTGCAGAGATCGTCAGGAAGAAAAAGCAGTATAACTGGTTCCTTTATCTTATTTATCCGGCTGTCGGCTGGATGATTTTCTTCCTTCAGGTCGGACTGGACAAGTTCTCCGGATTCAGGGTTTTCATTACAATGCTCCTTGGTTTGATAATCGGCTATATAGCCGTCGGGGCAATTGGATTCTTAATTGCATTCATACTTGCCAGACTAGGAATGGATATAAGGTCAGACCAGGTAATAACCCTGATATCAATGTCACACACCTATATGCTCTTCTCTGTTCTGCTGGGTCTTGTTTACAGGATCTTCGGAAGCAGTTCCGCCTCTGCATTTGGAATAACGGGATTGCTCTGCACATTGCTTCCAATCTATGCCGGAATCAGAATATTGGGCAAAAATAAAGTATACCTACCGCCTTTGCTGGCAACACTGACAGGAGTATTACTGATGTTTTCATGGCAGATGATAATTGCCATAGTATCATAGGAGGGTCTTATGCCTAAAATGAAATTAATTATTATCTCAGCAATGATCGTTCTGTTCTCAATCTTCAATGGCCTCCAGACCAGACGGACATCTTTTGGTTTCAAGGGTTTCTTCGGCACTTTCATTGTAACATTGCTTTTCTTCGCATTTGTTTTTCTTTTCCAGACCCTTTACTACATTGTGGTGTCGAAAAAACTTGTAAGCAGAGGTGATTTGAAACCTACTGAATATCAAAGCCCCCTGGACATATGGCTCATTTCAATTCCCTTTTGTGTCCTTATGGTCATATCATATCTTTTCCTCAACTGGAATGTTGTCCAGGTCTTTATATGTACGACATTTGCACTTATTGGAATGTTGCTTGGCAATGCCCTTGGAAGAGGCGGGAAAAAATGGAGTCTGATGACTTCCCTGCCTTTCTTTTCAGGTGTAATTGCTTCAACATTGTTTACATTACTTATGGGATGGTTGGTGTAATATGAAAAGAATTATTTATTTGACATTGGCAATTGTAATACTCATGGGATCAGTATCCGTCTTTGCTACAGTAAAATACCTTCCTGATTATGAAATTACTGCAGTTGATGAATTCCGGGCTGTC
The DNA here is from genome assembly GCA_036743175.1 of Bacillota bacterium. Taxonomy (GTDB): domain Bacteria; phylum Bacillota; class Clostridia; order DUPQ01; family DUPQ01; genus JAFGQE01. Next base: position 43,927 of record DAINQB010000001.1, read on the forward strand.
GGTGTCCAGATAACCCATATCTCCAATCCGACGGACAAGCTTCAGAATATGATGGATTTTACATTCAAAGATGGTAAGCCTGTAACCCGTAAATATGTTTCCGGGGATTATCCCGAAGGAACCGTGGACCTCGGCAAAAGTACAATAGAAATGACCTTGGTCTATGACAAGGACAAGTTGGAAAATGCCCAGAACAATTTCATAAACGGAACCTTCACATACTCACTGGACAGTGAAAACGGCTTGTTCACAACCAACGGTGAAGTAGTTGGTTCCATAGTTGATCTGGCTACAAACAGGTCAGTATTTGATTTCTCAATTACAGATTCAGGTCAGTATTCACTTCTTCTGGAATGTTATGCAACTGACTCCAATTGGACTGCAAGTTTTGTACTTATGCAGCCTGAATCCGGCTCAATTCTTACAACCACTGAACCTGTTATGAGAAATGACTCCGCAATTGTCACATCTGAAACCGTTGGTGATACAGTGACATACCGTTATGAAGAATCATTTTTCTCACATGAGGAACGGCCTCATATTCCAAGCCCTTATTATCAGAAAGATGTAGCTGCTGGTGTAGGCATCTCAACGGTTGGAATAGTTATTGTCAACGCCCTGACAAAGACTTCGGTATTTGGTTCCGCTTCCTTCAACGGAAGTTTCAATCCTCAGGCCGGACCGTCGGTACAGCCTGGTTCCGGAGCCTCTGCCGGTTCATCAGCCGGAATCGCATCTACGGCACAAAGTGCTTCTGCTGCTTCAATCAGCCAGAGTGCTTCCACCGCATCAGCCAGCGGAGGTTTCATCAAGAGCATCGGAGATTTCTTCAAGGGGCTCTTTGAAGTACTGCGTGATATGCTGACAGATGAAGGTAGAAGTTATGCAAGCGGGAAACTCACAGATATACTTTCTGAGACAGATGTCACTGATATAATTGACAAATGATCCTCAGATGATGATTGCTCCCCGGGCTCCGGGAATTTCCTTTCGGAGTCCGGCAACGCCCGGATATACTGTCAGGGCGTTTTTAATTGCATTGTGATTGTTACCTGAGACAATAAGTGGTTTCTTCATTGCAGAGTGATTTTCAAGGATGACATTCCTCATTAAATCATCATCTTTTCCTGAGTAACTTATTTCAATGGCATCAGCGTCACCATAGCATAATTCCATTAGTTCATCAGAGATATCATCAGCTGTCATTTGGTCATGAATATTTAATTCAGCCACAGTAAAAGACCCGTCAGCATCAACACAATTTGCAGATGAGCATATCCTTCTTGTATGGTCCACATTCCCGTCATAAGGAACAAGTTTAATTTTTTTCTTCAGTTCGCTGATGAAATCCGGAGTCGTACCGCAGCACCCTCCGATAAGCCTTGCATTATATGCTGCAAACAAGGATGCCTCTGAAGCAAAATCAGCGGAACACTGGTCATAGACAGTTTTTCCATCATTGACTCGTGGCAGCCCCGCATTAGGCTTTACACTGAGAAATGTTCCGGTCATTGCCATTTCCCTGACGATGTCCAGCATATGTCCCGGTCCGAAAGAACAATTGGCTCCCACCATGTCAGCACCGGCTTTAAGAAGAATATATGCCGCATCAAGGGGTTTTGTTCCCATGAGTGTCCTTTTATTCTCTTCAAATGCCATGGAACAGATTACAGGAAGGTCGCATACGGACCGGGCTGCATTCAGTGCTGCCTTCATTTCCATAATGTCGGTGAATGTTTCAAAGTTAATTATATCAACACCACCATCATATACTGCAGCCACCTGCTCTTTGAAAATATCAAAGGCAGTATCATAATCAAGGTCTCCGAATGGCTTGAAAAGAATACCTGTCGGACCTATGCTGGCAGCAACAAGGGCTTCTCCCCGGGCAGCCTTAACGGCCAGACGGGCACCCTCGAAATTGATGTCATATGTTTTATCAGATAATCCATGCCGGCCCAGCATAACCCTGTTTGCAGTGAAAGTGTTCGTCTGAATGACATCACAGCCGGCCAGCACATACTCCCTGTGGATGTTTTCAACAATTTCAGGATGAGTCAGATTAAAATGATCAGGAGCCTCTCCGGGATTAAGTCCGTTAAGCTGAAGCATATAACCTTTTGAACCATCAAATATAAGTATTCGTTCTTTGAGTTGATCAAGAAATCCCATTGGACACCCCCGATTTTTATACAATTATACCCCAAAGACTGAAATAAGCAATATTCCAGTCACTTGGGGTAATATATTAAGTAAAGCGCAACTTATCTTACAGGTAACAACAAAACCTGTCCGATTCTTAGTTCTGATGAAGTCAGTGAATTGTTTCTTTTAACCTCAGCCACTGTTCTTCTCACATCAACATTATTACCATAATACTCACAAACGATGTCCCAGAGTGTATCCCCCGGTTCTACCACTATTTCCACATTGACGGGTTCTGAATATCCTTTGGTGGTTGTTGTAGCTATTATAAGCGTGCTGCATATGATTGACAGGAGTACAGCTATTACTATCAGAAACCTTCTTTTATTTTTTAAAACATATTTCTTTTTCATATACAACCTCGAACGTGTGTTCTTTGTAAATTAATCTTAACAGAACAATTGTTCGCTGTCAACAAAAATCGAACATTTGTTTGACATATTTTTTTCATTGTGATAATATGCTTGTGTAATATTTAAACAGAGGTGAAACATGAGCAATAAATCTACTGAAAAGCAGGAAAAGGTTCTTGAGTATATCAAAGAAACCATTTCCGAAAAGGGTTATTCTCCTTCCGTCAGGGATATATGTTCTGATTTAGGAATAAAATCCACTTCAACAGTACATGCATATCTCAAGAAGCTGGTTGATTCAGGCAGTATAATTATGGATAATACAATATCCCGTTCAATCAGACTTCCCGAACCACTTAGACAACTCGGTAGTTCAGACTTGGTGGAAGTTCCCATAGTGGGTCAGGTTGCTGCAGGTTCCCCTATTCTTGCACAAGAGAATATAGAGGATACATTTACAGTCTCATCCGCCTACACCCGAAATGCAACGGTGTTCATGCTGAAGGTCAAGGGAAACAGTATGATTGAGGCAGGAATCCTTGAAGGTGACCTTATACTTGTAAAGCAGCAGGCTACTGCAGCAAACGGGGATATAGTAGTAGCCGTACTTGAGGATGAAGCCACTGTAAAGACATATTACAAAGAGAAGAATCATATAAGACTTCAGCCTGAAAACAGCTCAATGGAACCGATAATCGTAACGGATGATATTATTATTGCAGGTAAGGTAATAGGCTTGTTCAGATCATATTGATTAACGGATGACTGTTCATTTGAATTAATAAAGCAGGCCATGGCCTGCTTTTTTCATCTTGCATTGATGGCATCCCAGGGTGTCTTATGGTTCCCGGATACGAATGTATATCCGGCTTTTCCTTCACCCGGTCTGTAAACAACGGTTTTCTCATACGGTGCTTCAACGATGAGGTCGCTGAATGAATCACGGTTTTCCAAATATCTGGCAAGGGCTCTGTAAGCTCCCTCTTCAATCAGTTCCCTGGACTTCTCAGGTGCCTTGTGTATGGCAGCTATGTTCCTTGAATTGTATTCCTCAAAAGTGCATTCGTCACCGCTTCCCGGCATCAGCCCTTCCTTGACACAAACTGTTTCTATTCCGGGAAGTAATGCTTCTGCCTCAAGACAAAGGGCTTTGTCTCCTGTTGCCAGGATAGGTTTCACGCCCAGGAACCCTGCACACATTGCAAGCTGGCCAAGTTCCCCCACCGATATCCCATTTATGGAGTAATCAATGACGAAATGATTACCCGTATGTGGAATATGTGCATACGGAGTGCCGGCTTTGGCATGCTGCCCTATCCAAACCACGCAATCATAATCAGAAGTAAGTTCACATGGATAACCATTTGGATATCCTCTTAATAGTTCAAGCCTTTTATCAAGCATCTCAGGCTGAATTCCGCCGCATCCATGACCATCGCTGACCAGTATTTCCACTGCACCTGCTCTGAAAAGTCCTGCGGCAGCGGCATTCACCTCCATCGTAAGAAGTGTCTTGGCTTTCTCATAATTGTATGATTCAGGCCTTGTCCAGTCACTTCTGTTCAGCAGCCCCGCTACACCCTCTATATCAGTCATCATGTAAATTTTCATGTCAGATCTCCAATTTCTCCATCAGCCTGACTATATGCACAGCCTGATAAATTTCCTTTGCTTCTTTTTCATAAAGTTGCACATCGGTTTCCGGACTCTGATGCGTCAGTGCAAGCAATTCCGCCCCTGCTTCCCTTGCAATTTCGGCACATTGCGCTGCGCTCATGTGCGGTGAGTTTTCACTCAACTGTTTTTGGAGGAAAGCAGAATCCGCAAGAAGAAGATTGCACCCTGCGGCAAATGCTGCAAGACGGTCATTTTTTGTTGTATCACCTGAATAAACGAAGGTCTTTCCTTCATATGCAGCCTTAATGGCGTAACTTTCCACAGGATGGGTCATTCTGCAGAAGCTGAAACTGCATCCATCCATCATAAAGGTTGTCTCCTCATCAATTATGTGCACATTGAAATACTCGAATCCTTTGATTATCTCAGCAATTCCGGATGGGGAACCCGGCATATAAAGATCGATCTTCCCTTTGAAGTCACCTCTTTTGTCCTTGATCAGAAGATTGTAGAATATGACCGGAATATCAGTGATATGGTCCCAGTGAAGATGTGACAGTATTATACAGCCAAGTTTTTCAGGAGTGATCAGCTTCATCAGATTTGACAGCGAACCACTGCCTGCGTCAATCAGTATTTTGTTCTGACCGGCTTCGAGAAAATATGATGAGCATGCTCCACCGGCTTTTGGATATGGTCCGTTGCATCCCAGTATGGTTAGACTGAACATTATCCCTTCCTCTTTTCAATCAATTCTTCGAACAGGCCAAGGAGCCTTGCATCTGCATCCTTTATTCCAAACTTACGTGAACTGCTCCTCATTTCCCCGGACAACTCCCTGTCTGAAAGTATTTCCACTATGTTTTTATACAGGCTGCCACCTGTTAATTCAGTTTCGAGGATGACCCTGCATCCCCCCGATTCCTCAAGGGCCCTGGCATTGTCTTCCTGATGGTTTTCTGCAACATAAGGCGATGGTATGAGAATCGAAGGTATTCCAAGTGCAGTTATCTCAGACATTGTCATGGCACCGGCTCTGTTGACTATAAGGTCCGCTGCATTGTAGACTGTGTCGGCATCATAGATATATGACTTTATTTCAACTCCTACAGGGATATTGATAATACGGGCTGATATTTCATCATAGTGCCTTTTGCCAGGCGCAAATATCAACCTGAAGTCCCCGGTTCTGAAATGCTCTTCAAGCATTTCAACAATTGCTTTATTGATCGGGGCTGCTCCCTGGCTGCCACCCATGACAACAACAAGCCTGTCATTCTCAGTCAAACCCAGGGATTTTCTGGCCTGTTCCCTTGTTATACCTGTCAATTCAGACCTGATGGGATTGCCTGTCACTTCAACCCTTGCTGCTTTTTTAAAATTGTCAGCACTTTTGGAAAATCCTACGGCAGTTATGTCAACCCTCGGAGCAAGCATCCTGTTTGTTATTCCGGGAAGTACGTTTGCCTCATGAATCAGTGTGGGAATCCTGAAGAATGATGTCCAGAAAAGAACCGGTCCTGAGGCGAATCCTCCTGTTCCGAATGCCAGGTCAGGTCTGAAGAACAGTACTATGAAAAATGATTTCAGCATTCCAAGGGCAAGCACAAGATATGGAACCAGCCTGGACAGGAAACTTCCCCTTGAAAAGCCCTTTACGGGAATTGTAACCAGTTTATAACCAGCCTTGGGCACCAGATCATTTTCCAATCCTCTTTTGCTGCCTACAAACAGAAATTCTGCATCAGGATACCTGACACCCAGGCTTTTAGCCATTGCAAGTGCTGGATTTACATGTCCGCCGGAACCTCCGCCTGCTACAAGAATCTTCATTCGGATGTCCCCCTGCCCTTCAATCTGGAAATATTCAGTAGTATTCCTATTTCTCCCATGAACATTACAAGACCTGTTCCACCTGCACTGAAAAATGGAAGGGATATTCCGGTTGCAGGTACTGAGCCTGTTACAACGGCAATATTAAGTACTGCCTGTATGAAAATCAATGATGTAATACCGGTGGCAAGCAAGCCGCCGAACTTGTCCTCGCAGTCTGCCGCAGTCTTTATTCCTCTGTACAAAAGGAGGAAAAACAGTATAATGACAACGGCCACGCCCAGGAAACCAAGTTCTTCCGCCAGTATAGCAAAAATAAAGTCATTCTGAGGTTCCGGAATATAAAGGAACTTCTGCATGCTTTTACCTGCTCCCTGTCCCAGGAGTCCGCCTGAGCCTATGGCATAGAGTGATTGTACCACCTGGTATCCTTCACCCTGGGCGTATGCAAATGGATCAAGCCATGTAACTACACGGGTCCACATATACTCTATGTAATATGAAACTGCAGCAAGTCCGGCACCGCCGACCACAACCGTCAAAGCCAGATGCCATAATTTTGCACCCCCTATGAAAAGTAGCACAAGTCCCAGCATCATTACAATTATAGTTCCGCTTAGATGTGGTTCCATTATAAGAAGGAATGCCGATACCCCGAGAATACCAATGAACAAAAGATATCCTTTGAAGAATTTGTCAGGCATGATTTTTTCTTCGGTAAGGAGCCTTGCAAAAAGAACAATTATGGCAAATTTGTAAATCTCAGATGGCTGCAGGTCGAATCCTCCGATTGTAATCCACCTTCTGGCATCGTTGTATACGGTTCCAATGCCCGGTATAAGAACCAGACAGATCAACAGCAACGCTATGCCATAAATGATATAGGCATATTTCCTGTAGACCTTGTAACTTATAAAGGATGCCGTCACCATAGCGATAAAACCTATTCCAAAGGCAACCAGCTGCTGTTTCAGATAGTGGTATATGTCGTTGAACTGATTCTTGGCGGCAGGTGTACTTGCACTGAATACCATTACAAGCCCGATTGCTATAAGTATCAGCGTAAATACAATTATAAAGAAATCCATATGCCCGACAGCCCTTTTTTCCTTCAAAATATCCTCCTAGAATAATCCAAGCAGCCAGTAAGACAAAACACCGCCTGCAGCCGTCACAAGGCAGAATACAACCACTACCTTGTTCTCCCTCCAGCCGGAAAGCTCAAAGTGATGATGTATAGGAGCCATCTTGAAGACTCTTCTCTGTGTCAGCTTGTAATACCCAACCTGTATCACAACTGACAGGGCTTCAACAATGAAAATGATTCCAACAAGGAATATTATCCATGGCACGCCCATTCTGATGGAAATTACCCCTATCAATGCGCCAAGGGCCATGGAACCCGTATCACCCATGAAGATCCTGGCGGGATGTGCATTGAAAAGAAGAAATCCCAGTACTGCTCCTATGGCTGAAAGCAACATTATTCTTGTGTCATCCATTCCTGCATCAAGAAACCTGCATGCACTGAAAAGAAAGACAAATATGAATATGGATACACTGGATGCAAGTCCATCAACTCCATCCGTAAGATTCGCTGAATTGGTGGTCCAATAAAGGAATATGATCAGAAAAGGAATATATATGTAAGGTGGTATGACAATTGTGCCTGCCATCTGTGAAAAAGGTATTATGACTTCATTACCGGCAGGTCCCAGGACAACAGAATAAACTGCATATCCTGCGGAAATCAAAAGAAGAAGAACGGTCTTTTGAATTACGCTCAACCCGTCATGGTCCTTTTTCATTATTTTTATGAGGTCATCAACCATACCTACTGCAGCAAACAAAACCACAGCTGTAACATTGACCAGGGAACTGACCAAATCAGATGAATAAGCCAGGGATATAGCAACTATCGGAATGATGAAAATCGGCCCGCCCATTGTCGGAATGCCGGTTTTATGCAAATGGGTCCTTGGTCCGTCCTCCCTTACCGTCTGTCCGAATTTCAGTCTTCTCATGAGCGGAACCATTATAAGGCCCAGTACTATTGATCCTGCAAGTGCAAAAAGAAAAGGCTGCCACATATGTTAATATCCCCCTGTTCTGATGTATTTTATCACGTTTTCCATTTTCATTCCCCTGGAACCCTTGACCAGGATAACATCACCCTTTTCAATTATCCGGGAAAGATGCATACCTGCTTCATCAGAGTCTGAAAACCGGTGGATATTGTCAGCGGTCATACCCTTTTCAATTGCTCCATCAGCAATTGCAGCAGCTTCCTTACCACAGCAAATAAGAATATCTACGGTTGCAGCAGCAGTCTGCCCAAGTTCGTGATGGGCTTTTTCTGAGAATCCCCCCATCTCCAGCATGTCACCCAGTACTGCAATCTTTCTTCCTTTAAAATCACCCAGTATTGAAAGGGATGCTTTCATTGAGTCGGGGCTGGCATTATATGCATCGTTTATTATTGTTATGTCATTTTCCTCGGTAATATCAAGGCGAAGTTTCTCATTGCGGAAATTCATAAGACCGTTTGAAATTTCATCAGTGGACATACCCATCATCTTACCGATGATTATAGCAGGCATGGCATTATATATGTTATGGAGCCCCCTTACATTGAGGTTATACGAGCTACCATCCACACGGAAGGAATAACAACCTTTTTCATCAGATTTTTCGTCCTTTATGACGAAATCATTGTGGGCTTTCATACCGAACATAATTACCTTTGGTTCCCTCGAATTCCTAAGGCTGACAAGATACCCATCATCACCGTTTACAACAAGAAAACCACCCGTTTTTATATGCCTTACCATCTCTGTCTTGGCCTTGAATATATTTTCCTGGGAACCCAGCATCCCTATATGGCTCATACCGATATTTGTTATTACACCGAAATCAGGCTCGGTGAGACCGGCAAGATAATCAATTTCACCAGGACCGCTCATCCCCATTTCAACAACGGATACCTCGTGGGACGGATCGATTTCAAGGAGTGTCATGGGAAGACCTATATGATTGTTAAGATTACCTTTCGTAAAGTGGGTTTGAAAGCGTTCCTTCAGCACCGAAGTCAGGTAATTCCTTGTGGAAGTCTTTCCTGTGCTTCCTGTAACTGCAATAAGGGGAATATCCATGGATTTCCTGTGGGCAGAGGCAATTGACCCCAGCGCCTTCACGGAATTACCTACGGTGATTATACCTTTACCTGCGATTTCCCTTTCAGTAAGTACGGCCGATGCACCTTTTTCTATTGCAGTTGATATGAAATTACCGCCGTCGAAGTTTTCTCCGGGTATGGCAATGAACATCATACCTGTTTCAATTGTCCTTGTATCAGTTGAAAAACCTGTAATTACAAGTTCTTCTTCTGAGGCATCTACTTCCCTGCCAAGGACAGAAGCTATGTCCCTGAAATAAAAATCCATCAGGCCTTGATATCCTTTCCCAGCAACTCGGCTACTATCTCCCTTTCATCATAATGGGTTTTGCTGCCCATTTTATCCAGATAAGTTTCATGACCTTTTCCGGCCAAGATTATCAAATCGTTTTCACGCGCGTTCTTTATTGCATATTCAATGGCCTTGGTTCTGTCAACTATGACCACATATTCACCATTTGTCTTCTTCATTCCTTCTTCAATCTGACTTGTTATCTTTTCAGGATCCTCAAACCGCGGGTTGTCAGATGTTATTATTGTAAAGTCTGCATTATTCCCGGATATTTCTCCCATCATGGGTCTCATGGTCGCATCCCTGTCACCGCCGCAGCCGAATACACTTATTACTCTTCCGTCTGCAAATTCCTTCATTGCCTCCAGAAGTTTTTCCAGACTGTCAGGTGAGTGTGCATAATCAATCATTATGCTGAAATTTCTGTCAATGGGAACCCTTTCACATCTTCCGGGTACAACGACGTTCCTAATTCCATTTCTGACTGACATTTCATCTGCCCCTGCAATTATGGAAGATGCCGCTGCAAACAATGCATTGTAGACATTGAACATGCCCGGCATATCTACAACTATATTGAATTTGTGGCCCAGTCCGTTGAAAGTAAACTCAGAGCCGGTTCCACTTATCTTTATATCCGTTGCCATTATGTCAGCATCACTCTTTGCAGAAAGAGTCCCGACAGGGCATTTTGCATTTTCAATTATATATCCGGCATGCTCATCATCAATATTGACGATTGCATCCTTGCACATGGAGAACAATATGGCCTTTGAGGCAAGATATTCATCAAAATCAGTATGCTCCCTTTTCCCTATGTGGGCCCTTGAGATATTGGTAAACATTGCAGTTGAGAATTTTGTATAACCGGTCCTCAGCTGGGACAATCCCATTGAGGTAACTTCCATCACGCAATCCTTTACTCCACTGTCCACCATCTGACGCAGAACCTTCTGAAGGTCCGATGACTGAGGTGTATTCTGACTTGTATCTATGTGTACATCTCCGAAGGTTATTCCAAGGTTGCCCATTATTGCACAGTCGCCTTTTGCCTCCTGAAGGATGGTCTTTATCATGAAGGAAGTTGTAGTCTTACCTTTTGTACCAGTAATCCCTATGAGATTCAGTTCATGTGAGGGGTTCCTGTAGAAATTAACGGCACATCCGGCCAGCGCTTTTCTGGCATCAGTTGTCATTACAACCACGCCCCGCATGTCGTCAACCTCTTTAGTGACTATTGCAGCAGCTGCTCCGTTGTCCCAGGCTTTGCCAAGGTATTTGTGTCCGTCATCTTCCACTCCGTCAATGCACACAAACAAAAAACCTTCCTGAACTTTCCTGGAATCATATGCAATTCCCGTTATGTCGATGTCCGGTTCCCCTGCCGGAATTCTGTGGTCAACTCCCCTTAGTACATCCCTGAGTTTCATATAACACCTCTGTTTATTATTGTACCGTATTCAGGTATCTGAATTTTACTTCTACAACCGTTCCCGGTTCAATCTGTGCACCTTTTGGATATTGCTGCCATGTGCATGAACCCGAGCCGTCAATCCTGATGTTCAGCCCGAGACCTGCCAATGCATTCTTCGCTTCTCCTATTGTCATGCTCCTAAGATCAGGCATAGTAACTGTGTTGTCCTCTTCAGGCATATGCTTGTAGATATAAATTATACTCTTTTCCGAAACCAGTTCACCCGGAGCAGGATTCTGATAAACCACAGATACATCCTCCCCGTTTTCATCACCCTTTATTATATACTCCAGATTGCTGTCCTTTATAGCTGAAACTGCTTCTTCCAGTGTATATCCGGTTACATCAGGAACCAAAGTCTGTACTTCATAGAAATCCTCGTCACCCTTCCTTGGAACCTGCAGGTATTCAAGGGATTTTTCAACGATTTCGCCCATCAGCGGCGCTGCTATTACACCGCCGTAGACTGAGTCTCCCCTTGGGTCTTCCAGAATGACCAGTACTGTGATGATTGGATTATCAGCAGGAGCAAAACCGCAGAAGGAAGCAGTATATACGTCTTCCTCAGTTGTCTCGGATGTACCTGTCTTGCCGGCAACCCTGTATCCCGGAACAAATGCATTCTTACCGGTTCCTTCGGCTACCACACCTTCAAGCACTTCCCTCATTGTATCTGAGGTTTCCTCTGAGATAACCTGCCTGATGACCTCCGGTTCAAACTTTTCTATGGTATTACCCTCGTCATCCAGTATTTCTTTAACAAGGTATGGTTTCATGAGATAACCGCCGTTTGCCAGCGCATTGTATGCCGATACCAGCTGCAAGGGTGTAATTGTAAATCTCTGGCCGAATGAGGCAACAGCCATGTCAATTTCCATAGGCTCTGCATGGAACAGTGAATTTTCCTCACCGGGTATTTCTATCCCTGTTTTATCCATGAATCCGAATAAATCAACATACTCATAGAATCTGTCGATTCCAATATCCTGTGCTACCTTTACAAATACAGGGTTACAGGAATTATATATGGCTTCCCTGAAGGTTTCCTCTCCATGAGGATATTTCTTTGACCAGCAGTAAATGGTATGTTCCTGGACTTCAACGGGATAGTCATCCACAATATCGTCAAGCCCTACTATGCCCATTTCGAGTGCCATTGCAGCGACAACAGCCTTGAAGGTGGAACCGGGCTCATATGTCATTGAAAGGGATTCATTCCTCCACCTGGTCTTGCTCAGTAATTCCGTGGCTTCGACAGAATATCCATCCCACTCGGAAGCTTCATAACCCACAGGATTGACCCTTGGCTCATTCAGGTTATAACTTGGATAGGAAGCCATGGCCAGAATCTCACCGGTCCTGCTGTCTGCTATTATTGCTGTCCCTCCGCCTGCGGCCTTGTTTTCCTCAACTCCCTTTTCAAGGACATCCTCGGCTATCCTCTGGAGATTTCTGTCCAGTGTCAGAACAAGATTAAGTCCATTGTCAGCTTCTATTTCGGTTTTTGTGGCAAATGGCAGTTCAGTGCCATCCTTGTCCACCTCGGTTATCACTTTCCCGGGCATACCCTTCAGATAGCTCTCCATTGCCGCTTCTATACCAAAAAGACCCTGGTTATCAGCTCCTGTAAAACCTATTAGATGAGCAGCAAGTTCATTGTTCGGATAATATCTTTTTGTGTCAGATACAACATAAACTCCTCTGATATTGTTTGCCTCTATCCAGCTTCTGACTTCATCGCCCTTTTCCCTGTCGATTTTTCTGGCGATTACTTCAAACTCACTGTCCTTTACCAAAAGGCGCAGAATATCTGAAACCTCGAACCCAAGCATTTCTGAAAGCTTATCAGCAATCATGGACGGGTCTGCAGAACCGTTTTTAATGACCACCGGACTGACTGTCACATTGTCTACGGCAACTGACACTGCCAGTTCATTACCTGTCCTGTCATATATGTTTCCTCTTGCAGGGCTCAGGATACGTCCATTGTTCTGTTGTCTGTATGCACTTTTCCTGAGTTCCTCGCCCATGACGAACTGAATGTATGCAACCCTGGCCAAAAGTGCAGCGGCAACCAATGCAGAGATAACCAAAATAACAAGCAGTCTTCTTTTTCTCCTGCTGTGTTCACTGACTGGTTTTTTGGTCTTCTTCTTTCTGCGGATCAATGGTATCTCCTGTCTTCGGATTTCCTGATAAAAACTCCGGCAATCCTTACCTATTATAATATTAAAGGGTAATGCTGTGAATTGCAAAACCCATTTTTTAGAGCTCATTATTATGCCAATTCCACAGGAATCAGTTGCCCGCTATGAATGCCTTTATATTTTCCAGTAAACCAATGCTGTCATCCGGACTGTCCTCTTCGCTGTTTTCAATGGTGACTTTATTGGCCCTCGGAACTTCTATATATGTTATCTGATGATTGTCGGGTTCATGCATTCCAAGCTCTGTCTCGGCAGAATGTCTGATCATCATAATATTTGTCTTTTGATCCAGGATAACAGAGAGTGATGAGTTAATTGATTTTTGTTCTTCAAGCTGGCTTTTTATATCAGCTATTTCATAGTTAAGTTTGGTGAGGTTGCTGTATCTTGAGGTAACCAGGAAAAATGCAGCAAAAATCAGCGCAATCCAGAGAATGGCATTGACCCTTGCTCTGACATTACGCCGTTTCAATAATCTTAAATCGGGTTTTTGTTCCGGTTTGCTTTCCAAAACCGTTTCAGTGTCATAAATGACTGTTTCCGGTTCTGCAATGCGAACTGCTGAATTTCTCATATTACTCCCCCGGAAAAATCTCCGGCCGGCGGTCTGCCGGCCGGACTTTCCTTGTTGCGCTCAATTTGTTCTGCTGTTCTTCTTTTGTAAATTTGTCTGTTTTGTCTTTTGTGTGTTTCGTGTTCTTCTTTTGTAAATTTAAAATTTTTTCTTTCGTGTTGCGGTCATCTGTGCTCAATTACTCTTAATTTCGAGCTCCTTGACCGCCTGTTATTGTCAATCTCATCACTGGTGGGCAATATTGGCTTTTTAGAAATGATTTTGTGCCTTGATACCCTGTTACAAACACATACAGGAAAGTTGGGGGGACAAATGCATGGGTTTTCCAGTTCTGAGAATACGACCTTTACTATCCGGTCTTCAAGGGAATGGAAGGATATAACAGCAAGTCTTCCTCCGGGTTTCAAACCATCTGCTGCTTTCCTGAGTGCTTCTCCAAGAATTTCCAGTTCTTTGTTGACTTCAATTCTTATCGCCTGGAATGTTTTTCTTGCGGGATGCTTCCCTTTGAACCTTTCTTTGGGTGGATATGCGGACTTTACTATTTCTGCCAGTTCCAATGTAGTATTTATTTTAGATTCTTGTCTTTTGTGTATTATAGCCGAGGCTATTCTTCCTGCGTATCTTTCCTCGCCGTATCTGCCTATGATTTCGGCAAGTTTTTCCTTTGTATATTCATTGACTACTTCGTAAGCGGTCAATTGTTCTTCCTTGTCCATCCTCATGTCCAGCGGTGCATCACTATGGTATGAAAAACCACGTTCACTTTCATCAAGCTGGTGTGATGACACTCCGAGATCCATAAGGATTCCATCTACCCCATCAGGTGCATAATTCTCTATTATCTTGTCAATGTTCAGGAAATTATCCTTAAGAACCACATACTTTGCCTTTGTATCGGTTCCTTCGAGCACTCTGTTTGTTTCTTCAATGGCTTCGATGTCCCTGTCGATTGCTATCAGCAGGCCGTCGCTGCCCAGTCTTTCAAGTATTTGTCTGCTATGACCTCCGCCCCCGGCGGTGCAGTCGATATATTTCCCGTTTTTTTCAATGTTCAGGTATTTTATTGTTTCATCCGGCAGTACTGATTCATGATTGAATGCCTTGCCCATTGGAATCCCCTTTCCTTACCGGATGCTTTCCCACTCATCTTTGTCCCAGAGCTCTGCTATCTCACCGGCACCAATGAAATATACTTCCTTGCCCATAAGTTTGGCCTTTTCCCTGAGATGGTCCGGAATTCTGATCCTTCCCTGTTTATCCAAATTGCACTTTTCGCTGTTAGCGTAAAAACGCCTCTTCATTGTTTTTGTTTCTTTGTCGAATCTGGGTTTGCTGTTGATTTCCTCATGGACCTTATCCCACTCATCCAATGTATATATGGTAAGACATCCATCATCCACATCGACCGAAACCTGGAATTCAAGTCCCAGCTTTTCCCTGAATATCTGGGGCACGATTATCCTGCCCTTGTCATCAAACTTATGAAGATATTCACCCTGGAAAGTCTGTACCATTGTTCAACCTATCAATCAACACCGGGATTTCACTCCCACTTTAACCCCACTTACTACCACTTAGTTACCACTTGACTACATTTTACTCCCCCATTATCCCACTGTCAACCCCCAAACCCCACTCGATTTTCCATTTTTTTTACTTTCACCCCCGGGGTAAAAGTTAAATCTTTTTACTTTTACCCCGGGGGTGAAAGTAAAAAAAAGAACAAAAAAGAAGCGCCGGGAGGCGCTTCAGTGTTTTTGGATGCAGATGAATATGGGTGGATAGCCCCGTTGGTTGATGAATGATCTCATTTCAACGGTGTACTTGTGTTGGTCAAGGGTGCCGGTAAAGGCAATGATTTCGTCCCTTTCCCTGAAGCCTGTATCTCCTCCATGATAGATGACTATCAGGATGATACCACCCGGCAGCAATAGCTCTGATGCCGCCTTTATTGCCTGGATGCTGGATTCTGCTTCAGTCTGTACGGAATGGTCGCTACCCGGCAGATAGCCAAGATTGAACATTACACAGGATATTCCTGGTTTAACATATTTTTTCATGTTTGCATGACTGTCCATGATAAGTCTGACATTTTCAGGTGCACCATTTGATTCGAGGAGTTTCCGGGTTGATGCAATTGCAATTTCCTGAATATCGAATGAATATACAATGCCTGTTTCTCCAACCAAACCGGAGAGCAGCAGTGTGTCGCGCCCGTGTCCGGCAGTCGCATCAACAACCCTGTCTCCGTATTTTACTTGCAATTTTGCATATCCCCTTGATACTCCAAGGGAGTTAATCAATTCCATACCCCAGATCCCTAAGTTCACCGGGCGTAAGATATCTCCACTTACCTTCAGGAAGTTTGCTGTCATGGATACTGCCAATTCCAGTCCTTTTCAAAGTAATGACCTTCAATCCGGCTGTCTCAAACATTTTCCTGACCTGTCTGTTTCTTCCTTCAAATATGGTTATTCTTACATCCCATTTCCCATGGCCCTTGTATTCAGTAACCTTTGCTCTTTGTGTAATATAGTCTCCGATGTCTATTCCTGACGCAAGCCTTTGAAGTACTGCCTGCCCTGGTCTTGAATCACATGCCACCAAGTATGTCTTTCCAATATGATTAGATGGATGCATCATGAAATTTGCGAATTCGCCGTCATTGGTCAGAATCAGCAATCCGGATGTATCATAGTCAAGTCTTCCCACCGGATATATCCGCTCGTTGAAATCCTTGAAGAAATCCAGTACAGTCCGTCTTCCGAATTCGTCAGAAGCCGTGGTTATTACTCCCTCCGGTTTATTGAATAAAATATAATGCTTTTCTGACTCCGGTGAAATTGGTCTGCCGTCAAATGTCACTTCATCACCATCGGAAACCTTGGTTCCCAATTCAGTGACGGTTTCTCCATTTACGGCTATCCGCCCGGCCAAAATCAGCTCCTCAGCTTTTCTTCTGGAGGAGATTCCACAGGCAGCAATATATTTTTGAAGTCTCATGCCTGCCTCTTTCATTGGAGCTCAATCCATTGGAATTCTGTCGTCAGGAAAAACCTTGGGTTCTTCTTCAGGACCTTCCGGTGATGTATCCACAGGAATAAGGTCATCAAGGGACCGGAAGCCGAATGCACGGTAGAATTCCACCGATGGCCTGTAGACTACGGGCCTTCCGGGGGCATCAAGCCTGCCCGCTTCTTCAATGAGGCCCTTGTCAACCAATGTACTTATCGATGAACCGGAGTTGACCCCCCTCACCGATTCAACCTTTGCCCTGGTGGCTTCTGTATTATATGCAATTACTGCAAGTGTTTCATAGGCTGCCTGGGACAGACTTTTGTTGTCAATCTTCTCAAACAGCAGTCTGACATTCTCAAAGTAAAGTGGATTTGTGCACATCTGCCAGGATCCGTTCAGCTCCCTGAGTACGATTCCCCGGTGCTCCCCGTTATACTCCTCTGACAACTCCTTTAAAAGCCTTTCAACTGTTCCTTTGTCAATATCCAGAGCAGAGGCTATCCTCCCCGGCTGTATCTCCTCCCCGGTTGCAAACAGCATGGCCTCCAGAATATTCTTGTAATCCCTGTCTTTCATATCCATCTCCGTCATTTATACAATTCCGGCACATCAGTGAAGTCATCTTCTTTCAGCTGTTCGGTTCTTCTTACGATGATATCCTCAAAAATACCCCGCTGGCGCAGTTTTGCCTTCCTTGACCTGGCCATTTCCAATATAGAAAGGAAACCTGTGATGGAATCCAGTCTGTTGGCTCCCTTCCCCATGAATTCCTCGAAGAAACTGATTTCTTCCTTCTCAAACAGAAGCTTGACCAGCTTTCGCAGTTTTTGTTCAACCGTATATTTTTCGTGCCGCAGAATATTGTTTACTTTCCTGGCTCCCAGGTTCTTCCTTGCTATGCTTCTTTCACAAATAAGCACATACATGTCCCTGAGCACATTCGGAGCAAGGCTGTAGGTTCTTTCAGTCTTACCAAAATCCTCGGATGATGGCTTTCTGTAGAAGTTAAGTCCTGCCGTTGCATGTATATCCTTTAGAAGCCCTGCGGACGCCTTGCATCTCTTGTACTCCAATAGCTGCAACACCAGCTGCTCCCTGGGGTCAATCTCATCCTCTTCTTCAGACACTGTCGGCAGCAGCATACGTGATTTGATGTGCAGCAGGGTTGCGGCCATTACAAGGAACTCACTTGCTATATCCATGTTCAGGCTTTCCATAGCGAAAAGATATTCGAGATACTGCTCGGTTATCTCTGAAATTTGAATATCATAAAGGTCCATCTCATTTTTTTCAATAAGATGAAACAGAAGGTCGAAAGGCCCTTGAAAATTCTCAAGTTTCAGGTCACACTTTACTTCCATTGAAAAACAACACCTATTCCCAGTCTATCTTCATAGCCTTACGAACATCCTTCATGGTTTCTTCCACGATCTTACGGGCATTGGAGGTTCCCCTGGCGAGTATCTCCCTTACCATCCCCGGATTCGCATCAATCTCATCCCGTCTTTCGTGTATCGGTTCCATGGCTGCAGACAGTTTGTTGAATAGATTCTTCTTGCATGCTACACAGCCTATTTTCCCGGCCTTGCAGTCGCATTCTATTTCCGGTACTTCCTGTTCATTGAATATCTTATGGTAACCGAACACCGGGCATATGTCCGGATGGCCGGGATCATCTTTCTTTATCCTTGCAGGGTCAGTGATCATACTCATTACCTTCTGCCGAAGGACATCTCCCCTGTCCTTGAGGGCTATGGTATTGTTGTAGCTTTTGCTCATCTTCCTGCCGTCAAGACCCGGAAGCACCTTAGCTTTCGTAAGCAGCGGCTGGGGTTCAGGGAAAACGCTGTCATAGAGGAAGTTGAACCGTCTGGCTATTTCCCTTGTCATTTCTATATGAGGAAGCTGATCCTCTCCAACGGGAACGAAATCAGCCCTGTAAATCAGGATATCAGCAGCCTGAAGGCACGGATACCCGAGGAAACCATAGGTCCTTATATTCTTGTCCTCCATTTGTACCAGCTGATCCTTGTAGGTAGGACACCTTTCAAGCCATGAAAGAGGTGTAATCATGGAAAACAGAAGATGCAGTTCAGCATGTTCCTTCAAGGCAGACTGCAGGAATATATTGCACTTATCGGGATCAAGTCCGGAAGCATAGAGGTCCTTAACTACCTCATCAATGTTTTCCTTGTAGCCAGCAGTGTCTTCATATCCTGTCGTAAGCGCATGCCAGTCGGCAATAAAGAAATAGCAGTCATATTCATCCTGTAACCTTACCCAGTTCTGAACCGCTCCCAGATAATTGCCTATGTGCAGTGACCCTGTGGGCCTTGCTCCGCTCAACACTACTTTCTTTGACATCTTAAACCTCCATATAAAAGTCATCATCAATGACGACTACATAAACAAACCTACTATGAATCTGGCCGCTATCATAAACCCTTCCCTGAAGGGATAGACCAGTGTATCAAGTACTGTTCTAAGTATCCCCGGAGCTACAAGAATCAGCAGAATCATTGCAAGCCCCACATATCTTTCATACTGCATGACCCCGAAATAGTATTTATCCGGCAGCAACCCATAGAATATCCTGGATCCATCCAGGGGCGGTATGGGTATAAGGTTGAAAACTGCAAGATACAGGTTGACTGTAAAGAACAATACAAGGAATGTGAAGAAAATCTCAGCAACCTTGGTAAGAGGCCTTGTTGCATAATACTGTATCATTACCTGTATGGGAAATGCAGTTATGAATGCAAGGGTAAGGTTGGACAGCGGTCCTGCAATCCCCACCTTCACCATGTCCTGCTTCGGGTCCTTGAAATTCATCTGGTTTACAGGAACCGGTTTTGCCCAGCCTATGCGTGCAACTATCATCATTATGGTTCCAAGGGGATCAAGGTGCTTCAGAGGGTTAAGTGTAAGTCTTCCCCTGCTCTTTGCAGTATCGTCCCCAAGCCTGTATGCAACGAATGCATGGGAATACTCATGGAAAGTCAGTGCTATTATAAGCACCGGTATCATATATAAATAATTTGTAATAGTTCCTAATATATTAATGGTAACCTCCCGGGCGTGGCCCAATGTTTTAGATTATTCTAACACAAACAACATATGCCGGACAAATCCTGTCCGGCATTTCAGGAATTCCTGTGTAAAATCATTTTACAATGCCGAACCAGGACAGTATCTTCCGCCAGAGCAGCTTGAAGAATCCTGCTTTTTCAGTTCCCGTTTCTGTGAGGATTGCCGTTGACCCGAGTTCCTCTCCGTCAAGGACATATGTTATCTTTCCAATTACAGTTCCTGCAGTCACAGGGGCTTCGAGCACATCAGGGATCTCAACGACCCTTTCTATTCTGTCAAAATCCTTGATTTTCAACAAGAAGGTGGAGTCTCCCTCGACATATGAAGTAACTTCAAGTTCTATCCCTTTTTCAACAGGTATGCTTCCTGCCGGTTTCCCACCGTCATCTATTGTAAGGAAATCAAATTCCAGGAAACCATAGTCGAGAAGCTTCATGGAATCAGCAAACCTCGTATTTGTATCATCGGCTCCCATTACCACCGAAACAAGTTTAAAACCATTTCGTTCTGCCGTTGCAGCGAGACAGTGGCCTGCCAATGTGGTGAATCCAGTCTTAAGCCCCGTTGCTCCACTGTAATATTGAATCAGCTTATTCCTGTTGTACAGATCAACCTGGTCTTCCGTTCCCTCCCTGAAAGGTTCATAGATCTTTGAAGTTATTTCAAGGATTTCAGGATATGTATTCACAAGTGCAAGTGCCAGTGTTGCTGTATCCCGTGCAGTGGAATAATGACCTTCATCAGATAAGCCTGTGCAATCCCTGTACAAGGTATCATTCATACCAAGTTTTTCTGCAGCAGCGTTCATAAGGGACACAAAGGAAGCTTCATTTCCTGCGATGGCTTCAGCCACGGCAACAGCTGCATCATTTGCCGAGTGAAGTTCAATTGCATACAGCATCTCACGCAAGGTGAACTGTTCCCCGGGTTCAAGCCATACCTGTGAACCTCCGAAACTGCATGCATACTCACTTGCAGTAATGATATCGTCGAAACTCATTCGACCTGCAGCCAGTTCCCCCATTATGATGTAAGTGGTCATTATCTTTGTAAGACTCGCCATTGGATATCTGTTGTCAGCATTCTTTGAAAACAGTTCCTGTCCGGTGGTCATCTCAAGAAGGATGAAGCTCCTTGATGCCAGATTGTTTATATCTGAGGACAGAACCTTCTGATTCACTATATTGATGTCGAAATCCTCATCCTGCGCCAGAACCTGTGTCAGTACCATTGAAAGCATCAGCACAAGGCTTAAAAGTATCATTGTGATTTTTTTCATGTTCAACTCCGTTTATCTTCAGTATTCTTCAATTCTACCATGGGTTACCCTGCCAAGTATCAACTTTCTTTCCGGAAGCTGGGTGTCGGATATCTCACATGCTCCAAGATATATCCTTTCCTGGTTTTCCATATCCTTGATATCTGAGTAAAGGACAGCCATGGGTTCACCTTTTACAACTTCCTCTCCCGGTTTTTTCAGGATCCTTATTCCTGCTGAATAATCTATTGGGTCGCTCTTTTTGCTACGTCCGGCCCCCAGGTTCATTGATATGATTCCAATTGTCTTTGCATCAATCGAAACTATGAAACCATCCTCAGGAGCCTTGATTTCATGGGTGTAAAGGGGCTTCTTGAGTCCTTCCCCTTTTTCAAGGACAGAGGCATCCCCGCCCTGGGCAGTTATCATTTCGCAGAGCTTTTTGTAAGCGGACCCATCACGGATCTTTTTCCTCGCAGTTTCCGTCGCTTCCCCGATGGTCCTTCCGGAAGTCATATGTATGAGTTCTGCAGCCAGGGCCACGGAAACATTATATAAATCGGATCCAGCATGCTCTCCTTTTAATATTTCAACAGCCTCCATGACTTCAATTGAGTTCCCCACCGTTCTGCCAAGGGGATTGTCCATCATGGTTACAAGTGCCGAAACCTTCCTCCCATTTGCGGTACCTATGTCAACCATTTTCTCAGCCAGCTCAAATGCTTCTTCGGGATTTTCCATGAATGCACCTGACCCGGTCTTGACATCAAGGACTATATTTTTTGCACCAGCAGCTAGTTTCTTGGACATGATGCTGGTTGCTATAAGCGGTATGCTGCTTATTGTTGCGGTAACATCCCTGAGGGCATACATTATCTTGTCAGCAGGCACCATGTTGCCGGACTGGCCCGAAAGACACAGTCCCGTCTTTTTATATGTTGCCTCAAACTGAGCCATGCTCATGTCCATCTTCATGCCGGGTATTGATTCAAGCTTGTCAACCGTTCCTCCGGTATGTCCAAGACCCCTTCCCGACATCTTGGCTACAGTCAGTCCGCAGGCCGCTGCCACAGGTATAACAATGAGGGAAGTCTTGTCCCCGACCCCACCCGTACTATGTTTATCGACAGTTATATATTCATCAGAAAACTCAAGGGTGTCTCCGGAAGAAGCCATCAGCATACAAAGTTCTGAGGTTTCCTTCTTGCTCATGCCGTTAAGATAGATTGCCATCATAAGCGCAGTGGTTTGGTAATCAGGGATACTGCCGGCAACAATGCCTTTTACAAAGAACTCCAGTTCTTCATATGTAAGGGCTTTCCCATCCCGTTTTCTGGCTATGATATCAAACATTTTCATGGCGCACACATCCTTTTTCAGCGATATATCCATTTTACATCATCAATTGATTTTTTTCCATTAAGGCAATTCCTTCATGTTAAAATGTACATATAACACATTAGGGGGACAATCATATGGAGTATTATAAAGATCTTGGCAACCTTGGTATCAACAGAACAGAACCTCATGGCGCTTCCATCAGCTGGCCTGATGAAAAAGCAGCCATTTCAATGTCAAGGAGCACAAACCAATTCTTAAGAAACCTCGCAGGAACCTGGGACTTCTTCTATGCAAATGACAGATTCGAAATACCTGCCGGCTGCCACAAGGTTGAATTTGATGTATCAGGCTGGGATATAACCCCTGTACCTTCCTGCTGGCAGGCTCAGGGCTATGGAATCCCCCATTATACCAATTCGGTCTATCCCATCCCCCTCGAACCCCCGTATATTCCGGATAAAAATCCAACAGGTATTTACCGTACGGAATTCACAGTCCCGGAAAGCTTCAGCGGCCGAAGGACCATACTGCATTTCGGAGGTGTCAATTCCGCTTTTACTGTATATATAAACGGAACGGAATGCGGATATTCACAATGCTCCCATATGCCCTCTGAATTTGACATAACCAACATGGTTGAGACCGGTCTGAACCTGGTTTCCGTGGAAGTCTATCAATATAATTGTGCTTCCTATCTTGAGGACCAGGACTTCTTCAGACACTCAGGGATTTTCCGCGAAGTCTATGTTTATTCAATCCCGGAAATACACATAAACGATTTCCATGTCAATGCAACCCTCGGCGATGATTATGAGACAGGTATTGTCCATATTGAATGCAATGTCTCAAATGATAATGGAACTCTTGTCTACCGGCTTTTAGACCCTTACGGTCATATTGTCATTGACGAAGAGATATTCCCGGGAATCAAGTGCTCATTCCAGGTTGACTCCCCTGAACTTTGGTCTGCTGAATCGCCCTTTCTTTACACCAGCATATTGATACTTGATGGTTCGGATTTCCGTTCATGCAGAACCGGTTTCAAAAAGGTGGATATAAAAGACGGGGTATTCATGGTCAACGGCAAACCTATAAAGATAAAGGGTGTAAACCGTCACGACACACACTATATGCTCGGTCATGCCATGAGCAGAAGTTCCCTCTATGATGATGCTGTCCTCATGAAACAGAACAACATAAACGCAGTAAGGACCTCACATTATCCGACGGACCCCTATTTCATGGACCTGTGTGATGAGTTCGGATTGTATGTAATTGATGAGGCAGACCTTGAAGCCCATGGCTTCTATTATGATGACCCTGATTATGATGTGTCCGACAAGGAGGAATGGAAACCTCATTTCGTTGACCGGGCAAAGAGAATGGTATTGAGGGACAGGAACCACCCTTGTGTAATAATGTGGTCACTGGGTAATGAAACAAGATACGGAAGCAACCATCTTGCAATGATGGATGAAATCAAAAAATATTCAGATGACATCCCCATACATTATGAAAGAGCCGAATATTCCGAAGGACCCGATGTCGTGAGTGTAATGTATCCCGAGATTTCAAAGATAGTGGCTGAAGGTGAGAAGAAAGATGACCCCCGCCCCTATTTCCTCTGTGAATACGGACATGCAATGGGAAATGCATCAGGAAACCTGAAGGAATACTGGGATGCATTCTATAAATACCCAAGACTGATGGGCGGCTGTATCTGGGAATGGATTGATCATACACAGATTACCGCCGATGAAGATGGCAATATCTTCTATGGGTACGGAGGTGACTTCGGTGATGTCCCCAATGACGGGAACTTCTGCATGGACGGTCTCAATTATCCGGACAGGACACCCCATACATCGCTCCTGGAACTTAAAAAAGTAATGGAACCCGCAAGAGTCTTTGTATCCGGGGAAAATGGATTTGAGATTGAAAATACCAATGTTTTCAGAAGCCTTCATTATCTTGACTGCCATATGGAACTTCTTAAGAACGGATATACTGTTGAGGAATATAATCTTGATATAAGCGACATCGGTCCAGGTATGAAAAAGCATTTTATCAATCCATTCACAGTTCCCGATGATGCGGAATACTGCATCAACTTCTATTTCACTCTGAAAGAGTCCACACTTTACGCCATCAGGGGTTTTGAAGTTTGTAAAAGTCAGATTGTATTTAAAAAACAGGCAAAGCTTGT
Source organism: Bacillota bacterium (assembly GCA_036743175.1). GTDB lineage: Bacteria > Bacillota > Clostridia > DUPQ01 > DUPQ01 > JAFGQE01. The sequence goes on from DAINQB010000001.1 coordinate 68,573, forward strand.
CAATCATAAAAATACAGGCAGTCCTGAAATCATTGAAGACGGAAGATATCTCCTGATCTATGGCGATGATTTCTTCATTAGATTCGACAGGCTTGATATGCTTATAACGGAATGGATCCACAAAGGAACACCTATGCTTGTAAACGGACCATCCCCCAACTTCTTCAGGGCATCAACTGACAATGACAAGACAAGGATGAAGAA
>DAINQB010000001.1:68876-160082 GCA_036743175.1 Bacillota bacterium
TTGCTGTATACTGCACAGGAACTCAACGAAAAGAATCATCAGAAGGACCTTGTACCCGATGGAAGTATCTGCATCAACCTTGATGCAGCCCAGACCGGTGTGGGCAACCATTCATGCGGTCCTGAGACCCTGGAAAAATACAGGCTGTACTCAAGACACGAAACCACCACGATTCGTTTCATACCCTTCAACCGCCTTGAAGCAAATGAAGATGAATTATACGCATTGAACAAAAATTAGACTAAATATCATTAAACAAGAAACAACCGCCGTTTGAACGGCGGTTGTATTGGAATGCACCTTTGGGGATTGGTGCTGTTGGGGGTCTTAGGTTGCTGTTTTCACAGCTTTTTGGTTTCATGGACATTCTACCCTGTTTGCACCAATAAACAACACATTACACCCCTTTTATACGTTCAATCCCCTGTAAACTACAAAATCAGCCATTGTCTGACACTTGTCATATACTCTTTTCCATATATACAAGTGTAAATTCATCCTTGAAAGGTTCTTCCTTGTATATCCTGTAACCCATCTTCTCATAAAGAGCTATATTCTTTTCACTCTGGCCACCGGTGAAAAGCCACAGCCGACTGATTCCTTCGGTATGCTTCTCGATTTCTTCCATGAGTCTCCGGCCGATGCCCATGTTCTGCCATTCATCAGATACACTAAGTCTTTTTATCTCTGCACTTTGCCCGTCTCTTAGCAGCCTGATACTGCCTGCAATCCTGCCTGATACCAAGGCAACAATGACACTCAGATTCTCATCTGAAAGGTCAATGTCGGAAGCCTCCTCAACCATGGGAGGAATATCATATGCATCATACTTCTGAGCCTGCACAAGAAAAGCTTTTTTCTGGATTGCAAGTATTTCTGCCAGATCCTCTTCCCCGGCCTTTCGCAATAAAATCTCCATGTCAGTACAGCTCCAGAAAACTCTTGACCGTATATCTGACTGTGAAGGCATCAATCAACTCAACATCCTTGCTCTTGCTGTTATAGACCGCCTCGGCATCCTCAAGCCTTAGGAACCGTGCCTCAACGGTGACAGGGTCCTTTATGTCATACAGAACAGCATCATCGATTTTGGTTACAGCTGTTCTGACCCCTTCATAGATTTCATCAACAACCCTTGCAGGATGCTTCAGTACTGCCAGGTTCCTTCCTATGGCTTCCTTTGTAACCACTGTGGTCACCCAGGGCATGTCCCGGTTTATCTGACTGACAAGCTTGTTGTCGCCTGCAATGAATATAAGCGGAGCGCCCAGCAGCCTTGTGGCACTTGCGGCATCAATCTCAATTTCACCAACGGAGACACCGTTCAGTTTTATATATTGATATGTGACTGAGCTGCAGGTATGTGTCAGAATTCCTGCAAATGTATCCGCCTTGGGATGATATCCAAGGAGAAGCACTGCATCAATGTCCTTGTCATATAGCCCCGGCCATCTGTGCTTTGCACCGACCCCTGCAACTATATCAACCCTTTTGTCCAGTTCATTGTAGTCCATGTTGAGACTTCCGTTGTGATTGTCCCACACATACACCATCTCAGCGCCGGAATCATACAGGGCCCTGACTGCTGAGTTTATTTCCTGTACTGCCTGTTTTGCGGCTGCCTGGAACTGCTTTGATGTGTTTCCAAGACCCTCCTTCGGATACCCTACAACCCCGGCTATTCCTTCCATGTCACAAGCTATTGCATATCTCATATTCCGACTCCCTTCATATACTCCCTGTGATTTGCCGCTGCTTCATTTGTAAGCAGTGCTCTTTTATAAATCCTGAGAACATCAACTTTTTCTGCAACAGTTATCTTTTTGCCACCGTTTACATGCCTTAGGTTGGGATTGAACCTTCCCCATCCGAACTGTCGTTTCCCGGCTCCGTCCTGTAAAGTTCCGTTTACTACAAAGCTTATTATCTTTGGACCCCCGTCAACTGTCATCGTCACAAATGTTTTCTCTTTGAAGTCTATGACATCGCTCTTCCAGGAACAGATGGTCCTTCCATCACTTAAAATGATATATATTTTGTCATCATCCGTGGATTCAACCAGGATGCCGCTTCCATCTTCGCCTCTGTTGTCGGCAATCATTTCCCATTTTCCGGGCTTGCCCTCAAGAACAAATTCAAAAGAAAAACCATTATGGTTGTCACCGGTACAGGAAGCTGCCCCTGAATGATCAAAGAACAGGAATGGTTCAATCACCGGCATATCATGGACACCAAAACCGCATTCCAGTAGGATATCTTCCCCACTGCATGGCCCAAGCTCCTTCCACGACAGCAATTTCCCAAGAAACTCTTTGTCAATTTCGTGGGTTCTTGCATAATCCTTCTGGGTTTCTGAAACAAATGTCTTGCCTGAATCCTGTATCAGGTCCGGATAACTTATCCTGACATATGGATCTTCATCATAGAGCAATATCTCAGGCTGGGACCATTCAATCATTCGTCCATCAGGTCCGTCAGTCTCTTTCCCTGCTAGACACCAGGCCGGATTTCTGTCGTCATACCACTTTCCCCAGTTGTTGTGGAACCAATAAAGGAACTGTCCGTTCTCAAGTTTCCAGACAAAATTTGCAGCCCTTGGATGTCTTACCGGCATATACTTCGGTTCTTCCCAGTTTCTGCCCTGATCCCGACTGTATGAATATGCCGGTCTCCCATCAATGGTTCTGTATACTGTGAAGAATGATCCATCACTGAGGGGTACATAGCTGTGTTCCTCTGATACCGGGCCTCCTCCTTCAGGAGTCCTGATTCCGATGTCACCTTCAGGCAGTGTCTCGAATCTTAGTTTGGTTATATCTCTTTCGTACATGATGTTTTCGCTTTTTATAAGAACACCTTCACTCTTTGCAAAGAATCCATGTCCCATCTCCCCTACCTTATGTATGGACAGATATGCACAGTCATCATGCACAAGGGGTTTTCCAACATTCCAGAAGAACATGATTTCGCCCTTGTAAGGATTTTCAAGGTCCCATCTGAACCTTCGCATGGGTACCTCTCCCCTTTGGTCAGACCAAGTCATTCCGTTGTCATCACTGTAACGGAACACATAATATCCCTGCGAATCCACTCTTTTGCATATCCCCCCTTCAAAGGGTGGATCAGTGGCTATTATTTCCCTTACATTGTCTTTGTTGAAGTTATAGAAGCAATAAATCCTGCCATAGCTTGTTTTCAAAAGAACTGAATATGAATTTTCAGGTGAACCCTTGGGTTCCATTCTGTTTATGTTCTCCCAGGTCCGGCCCATATCAGTGCTTCGCATGGTCATTACATACTGGCCGGGCAAACCTTCCTTACCCTCACCGGTAGTAAGACTGCATACCCATGCCCCGTCATCAGCCTTCAGAATATATGGTTGATCGCTGTAATATTCAGTTGGTATTTCCCTGCCGTTTCTAATATTTCGCCAATCCATTTTTTCTATCTTCCTTTCCATATATGTAGGTTACCGCAAATCCAACAAGACAGACTGCAGAAACCATCAGGTACCCTGCCTTTATACTAGCATATCTTACAACCATTCCCATAAAAAATGGTCCTCCGATGATGCCAATTCCATATATTGCCTGCAGATAGCCCATGGCTGTATCCTTCATTCCGCTCTTTATGTTCCTAAGGCCCTGTGCCATCATCACTGGAAGTATGAATCCCATGAAGAATCCAACCATGCCCTGCATTAAATACAGCTGAAGAGGACTGGTTGCAAATGGCATGATGGCGAAGGAGGCAGCTGAACCAATGAATGCAATGAGAACTGTCTTCTTGGGACCGAACTTTCTTTTCATCACCCTTCCGCTCAGCATTGCACTCAGAACACCCATTATTGTAAATACGGCTGTAAGTATTCCTATCAATGCATTGCTGACACCCATATCCCTGGCCATAACAGGTGTAAATGTATATGTTGTTGCAAACACAGCGAACTGGAAGAATATCATGATTGTCGAGGACATATACAGGTCCCTGTCTTTTATAACAGAAAGGATTTCCCTTGTAGAATGATGAACCTTTTCCTCATGGGTTCTGTCAAGGGGAAGGAAAATCCATGGTATCAGACATATTCCTGCCGCTATTCCTCCGGCAAGAAAGGCCCATTTCGAACCCACGAACTGTGCTATCAGCCCTCCGATTATTATTGCAAAGGTTCTCCCAAGTTTGAATGATGCACTCATGTTTCCCATGGCATGATGCGAGTCCATCTCCCTGAAGGTCTCTGTCATATACCCAGGAAGAATAATACTGGATGTCGCTCCTATACCCGCCATTATCCTGAATACAAGCATATATTCCGGTGTGGGTGACAATCCAAGGCCTATGCCACTGACCAGGCAGAAAAGTATCCCGGCACCAATGAAGTATTTTCTGTTCTGGACCCTGTCCGAAAGGAAACCTACTGGGATACGAAGAATCAGCTGTGCAACTCCATATGATCCTGCTATCGTTCCAATCATAACAGCATCAGCACCAAGTGATGATGCATGATTTGATAGAACCGATCCATATGAATACAATGAAAACCAATACATTGCTGAAACTGTATAGAAAATCCACAGTGTCTTCCTTTGAATGCCGCTCATGTTGCCCTCCATTATTCAGAATAGTAACATATGAACTCCCCTGCAACAATAGAACATGGAAAAGCAATGCCATGATCAGCAACTCATTTCATGGGTATTAAATTAAATCAAGATCTTTGTTATGCACAACCCTGCCGTCAATATACATTAACAATCAACTATGATATATTTATACAAACATAATATTTATATGACGGGATACAATTTTACGGCCAGTTTAATATGAAAACCACAAACAATCGGTTATTCAAAATACTATTCATTATATTTTTCAGCATTCTGATCATTGTACCATTATCCTTTACATTGATCAGAGGTGAAAGCAGTTTTTCACAAACTGAAAACAGGAAGCTTGAAACCTTTCCGAACTTCAGCATCAATGATTATCTGAAAACTGTATTTCAGGAAGCACTGGAAAGCGCCTTGAAGGATCAATTGCTTTTTTCAGCTGAATTAAAACATATATACAATAATATCAAAAACAAAAGCCTTGAACTTTCCTACTCAGTCCTGAATCCACTGTTTAAAGCAGGTGACCCGCTTCCCCCTCAGATACAATCATCACAAGTGCCTGTAATATCCGGACAGGAGGAAAATGTATCCAATGGATATCAAATACCTGTAATCAGCAATGAAGAAGATATAATCAACAAGGAACCGGAAAGTTCAGTTGCCGGTAATGCAACACAACCGATTGGACCATATAACATTGAAATTGCTCCTTCAGTCCTTGATGGTTACACATTGCTTCCGAAGGGTCAGGAGCTCTTGCTTTTAAGTGAATATGAGCATTTGATATTTCCCCATGAGGACTTTGAAGAGTCAAGGCCTTTGCTTGAAAACAAAATTAACAATATCAACGCAATCACCGAACAGTTTCCAGATTTAAAATATTATTTATATTATATCGAAACTGATTATGATGCTGACTTTGTGAACCATCAAAACAGCCATGAGTTCTATAACTATATTGTAGCTGCAATAAATGAGAAGGTAATTACAGATGTATTTCCTATAAACAAAACGGATGACCTGACAGATAATTTCTTCAAGACAGACCATCACTGGAATAATTCCGGTCAATTGAAAGGATATTCAGATATTGTTACCATGCTCGGAGAAGAATCTATCATTGAGACTGAAATGCTGGATTTTCCAGGATTGACATATTATGGCTATAAGGCAAGGCTTCTTGACGAATATAAAATCAAAGATGAGTTTGGTCTTCTGTACGCTTCGCTGGATTCATATGATTTATTTTTAGATGGAGCTGTTTCCACGCTGAGGACCAAGGAATCATATTACAATGGAATCTACAGCCAGAATGACTCTGTTTCACATTATTCAAAGTGCAATGGTTATGACTATGGTGAAATAGTATATGACTTCCATAAGGAGGAGAAAGAGAATATTCTGATATTCGTGGACAGCTATTCCAATCCCATCAATGATTTGATAGCGTCCCACTATAACAAGACTTTTATAATTGACATGCGCCATTACAAAGAGGTCATGGGTCATCCTTTTTCATTTGAAAGGTATGTTGAAGAGAATAATATAAGCACTGTCTTGTTCACCGGGTACTTTTTATTCTATGCCAATGACGCATTTTTAGTAGACTAACTGTTTTTTTAAGAAGGTAATGACATGGTTTTCAGCAGTTTTACATTTATTTTTCTTTTTCTACCATTGGTACTGTGCATGTATTACATTGTACCGGGAAGAATCTTCAAGAACCTTGTTCTAATTGTTTCATCGTTGCTTTTTTATTCATGGGGAGAACCGTTTTACGTCCTGATCATGGTGCTTTCAATACTAAACGATTATACTTTTTCCAATTTACTTGTAAAGGCCAGGGAAAACAATCAGCCCCGGAAAGCCAGAGTATATTTTATTATATCAATCTTAATTAACCTTGGGCTCCTTGGCTTTTTCAAATATTACGGATTTGCAGTTGATAATCTGAACAATCTTTTCAATCTAAACCTGGTGAATCATGATTTGCCTTTACCCATTGGCATCAGTTTCTATACTTTCCAGACAATGTCTTACAGCATAGATGTCTATCGTCGTAAAGTTAAGGTTCAGAAAAACATTCTGACCCTTGCTACCTATGTGGCCCTGTTCCCCCAGTTGATTGCAGGACCCATTGTCAGGTATATTGACGTTGAATCCGATATGGAAAACAGGATTGAATCCCTTCCTTTGATATATGAAGGAACCAGAAGGTTTATAAAGGGGCTGGCCAAAAAAGTTCTGATTGCCAATACAATGGGGTTTTTCGCTGATTTTATATATAACGGGAACATTCTAGAACATGGCACACTTATATTATGGCTGGCGGCAATAGCCTATGCACTGCAGATTTACTTCGATTTTTCGGGATACAGTGATATGGCCATCGGCTTAGGTAAGATGTTTGGTTTTAATTTCCCTGAGAATTTCAATCATCCGTATATGGCCACCAGTATCACCGATTTCTGGCGCAGATGGCACATTTCCCTCAGTACATGGTTCAGGGATTATCTGTATATCCCACTGGGCGGGAATAACGGTGGTTCGTTGTTCCAGATTAGAAATTTATTCATTGTATGGCTTGCAACAGGACTTTGGCACGGAGCATCCTGGAATTTTATATTATGGGGCCTTTATTACTTTGTTTTCCTGGTACTTGAAAAGTTCCTGCTTGCTGATGTTCTGAAAAAGATTCCTTCCATTATAAAAAGAATCGCTACTCTTCTGGTTATTACTGTCGGCTGGGTCATTTTCAGATTGGAAGATTTCCAGGCAATGGGAACAGCCCTCTCCCGTATGTTTGTGTATAATCCTTTGAATACGACTTCATTCCTTTTTGATTATCAACCAATATTGTATACTGTTCCATTTATGCTGGCAGGGATATTCTTTTCTTTTCCTCTGTATAAAAAAATGGAAGACAAAATAACAGGTCCCGGAATGCGGATGGCATTGGATGTTACACTTTTAATTGTCTTTATGGTTTCAATCATGTTCCTGGCAGGTGAGAATTATAATCCCTTTATTTATTACAGATTTTGATACAAAGTTGACAGGTATGCACATTTATATTCCCGCCTTAACAATACTTTTCCCTTAATTTTTTCATATATCATGGCAGTTGATCATTTTTTCCAATCGCATTTGCTCCGGTCTCACTCTTTTTACTGAGCCTTTTGATTAAAGCTAAAATCTTCTTACGCATTAAAACAACCAAAAGTGACATGCCAATCAATATAGCCGCTGTTATTGCTGCAGTTTTAACATCACCCTTTGATATCCTGTCTCCGACATATATGCTTAATAAGATTGTCGGAGAACCCGCTGTAACCGCACAAAGAAGAAATTTGGGAAGTGAAATCCGGGTATTTGCAAATATATATGGAAGAATCCCGTTTGGTACACCTGGTATCAGGAATAACAGGAAGGCCATGAACATCAGGTTGTCTGATTTTCTAATGAATGAGAAGTCCCACCTTGACTTGGTAAGTTTATCCTCACGTTTCAACCATTTGAAATTAAGTGCAACCTTTATCTGCCTCACCAGAACGAATACCATTACATTGCCAAGAAGAAATCCGGTCAGGCAAATCAGGAATCCATAAAAAACATCATATGCAAGGCCGGCAAGAATCTGTATGGGCACAGCTGAGATAACCGCTGATATTATTTGAAGTGCTCCAAGAGATATCAGAATAAAAACTCCTTTGCTTCCGTAACTGTCTATTATTGAAACAACTGAGTTTTCATCATTTGTATGTGCAAAAATGTTCTTGATAAGGGGAATCAAGTCAATGCACATTATAACGATCAAAACGACCATCAATACAATCACTATGATAGAGAAGATTCTCTGTTTATACTTTTTCAACCAATCCAGCAAGCAATATTCCCCCCCTGACCAAGTCATTTCATAATTTCAGTAATATAATTGTATCATTTTTCTGTCACGCAATTAATATTCATTGGTGTTAGTAAACCATTGAATATGCAAGTTAACGCTTAAGATAATTTTATTCTGTGATAAGCATAAAAATAAATATATTAGTCAATTGTTCACAGTGACATGCTCCCATCACTCATAGAAGTGGTGAGGAGATTTTGTAGCCCTTTAACAACCTCTTTGTCAATTTAACAACGATAACATGACTGGTATTATCGTCATGCATGGACAACCTTCATCTGTAGATAATGTTCTTTGATTTCCTCTACCAAGTACTCCCCGGAGTAGCTGAAGGGATTTCTCCGGTATAATTCAATAATCTATTTTTTGTTTCTTTTCCTTATGATAATTATTATATCATTTCTCATAAATATCTTTACGATGTCCAATCTCAACAGCAGTTATTACAAGATCATCATCTTGAATCATCGCCAGTATTCTGTAATCGCCAACTCTATATCTCCATTTATCGTTCAATTCACCCCGAAGTGCTTTCCCATATAATCTGGGATTTTCACAATTAACCAATTTTTCCTCAATATAGGCTAAAATTAAGGCTGCAATCTTCTTATCCATCTTCTTAAGTTGCTTTGCTGCAGTCTTTGTATAATTAACCATATATCTCATAAGCCAAGGTCCTTTTTTAAATTTTCATGACTGATTTTCTCATTCTCTTTTTCTTCTTCCCAGACTTTATCAAAAAGTGCCAGATCATATTCATCTTCGATTTTTTCAAGAACAGCCTGTCTTATCAGGGTAGACAAATCTAAATTATGCAATTCGGCATACTTTCTAACTATTGCGTCATCTCTGTCGCTTAATCTTAGTGATACTGTACTCATTTTTTCACCTCCGATGCGTAATACATCGTATTACATGATTACTATAGCATCCTGCCTAATTTATGTCAAATATGCTTTTTATTAAGTTTATCGTGAAAATTGGTATCAATATGTACATAGCACATCTATTTCTACGTCAAAGTACTCCCCGTTGTACCTGAACGGAGTATATCAGTTATGACTGCCCTTTATAAACTCAATATTTTTCATCAAATAGTCAATTCCACTGTAAATAGTCAGAACCACAGCAACAACCATCAGTGCATCATCAAGGTACCACATGTCAATGATATCATTGAGCATCCAGGCAACTGATGCAATAATCTGCATAACTGTTTTCACTTTACCCCAGATACTTGCAGCTACTATCTTACCTTCTCCTGCAGCGATTGTTCTTATTCCCATTACCATGAGCTCCCTTGCAATGACAATAATGACTATCCAAACGGAAAGGTTGAATTTTACTACCAATACAAGCAGTGCTGCAAGAACCAGCAGCTTATCAGCAATGGGGTCCAGGAATTTTCCAAGATTGGTGACTTCATTCCTTTTTCTTGCAAGATTTCCGTCAATAATATCTGTTATTCCCGCAGCAATGAAAAGAAATATGGCTATATATGGACCGGCTGTGTCCATGAATGAACCAAGTCCCGACGGAAGCCAATCAGGAGCTGGTAATGCAAATATGAGGAAAAGAGGAATCAAAAGTATTCTTAGGAAAGTTATCTTGTTAGGCAGGTTCATTGACTGCTTCTCCTATCAGGTCGTATTCCCTGGCCTCCAGGATCCTGACACGGACCATATCCCCTGGTTCCAGTGGTTCGGATGATGCCACATACACAAGACCGTCTATTTCCGGAGCTTCCGCATATGATCTTCCTTCGTAGAAGATTCCATCATCCGATACATTACTGATGATTATATCATAAACTTTTCCTACACGTTTTTCATTTATTTTCCTGGAGATTTCTGCCTGTTCCCTCATCAGAATATCCCTGCGCTTAGAAGAAATTTCATCAGATATCTTACCCGGGAGCTTGTATGAAGCAGCTCCGTCCTCATCACAATATGTAAAAACCCCGATTCTGTCAAACTTCATTTCCTTTATGAATTTATGAAGTTCATTGAAATCCTCATTGCTTTCTCCCGGGAAGCCTGTTATAAAGGTCGTTCTAATGACTGCATCCGGAACCTTATGCCGTATTTTTTCAATTAGTTCCCGGTAATATCCGTTGGTTCCCTTCCTGCCCATGAGCTTCAGAATTCTGTCGGAAGCATGCTGCATGGGAATGTCGAAATATGGTACAAGGTTATCATTTGCAGCAATCAAGTCAATTAATCTGTCATCGATCAGTTCTGGATAGCAGTACAGCATCCTGTACCATTTTGGTCCTTCTGATGAGATGAGTCTTTCAAGAAGGTCAGCCAATGATGGTTTGCCATAAAGGTCAAAGCCATAGTTTGTGGTGTCCTGGGCAACCAGTATTGCTTCTTGAAGTTTATTTTCCTTTGTCAATCCAGTAACTTCATTTACGATATCCTCTATCCTTCTGCTTCGCATTTTTCCCCTGATTGACGGAATCATGCAATATGTACAGGTATTGTCACAGCCATCTGATATCTTTATATATGCACTGCCGTCATTTGCAGATAATTTTCTTGGCAGCTCCAGAAAGTCAATTGAATCCTTTTTACCGGTAAGAATACCATCCTGGCCTTCTTGCAGTATTCTTCCCAGTTCAGGTATTGCATCTATTCCAATGCAAAGGTCCACTTCAGGAAGTTCCTCCAGTATCTTTTCCCTGTATCTTTCAGTCAGACATCCTGCAACAATAAGCTTCTTCAGCTTACCTGTCTTTTTAAGTTCAGAAACATCAAGGATGGTTGATATGGCTTCTTCAACGGCCGGTTGTATGAATGCACATGTATTTATTACAGCTATTTCAGCATTCTCAAGATCGTTTGTCAGTTCATATCCTGAATTGTCTGCAACTGCTGCAAGTATTTCACTGTCTACAGTATTCTTCGGGCATCCAAGGGATACGATTGCTATGTGTTCCATGGTTCCTCCATATTGGTTACTTCAGCTATTATATCCTTTTCGAAGCCCCTTGAAGCAAGATAAGTGGCAATTTTCATCGGTTCCTTTCTGCCTTTGAATTTTCTTTCTGCTATTTTCCTTGCAGTGACCAAATCATCCAGATCCGCTTTATCAATCGCAGTCCTTGCGGTTTGTGGGTTCAGGCCGTTGACTAAAAGCCATTGCTCCATTGCATACTTCGACATAGGTGATGATATCATTTTCCTCTTTAGAATCTTCGTGGCAAACTTCAAATCATCCAAATATCCATCCCTTTCCAGATTGTCAAGGGCTTCGTTGCTGATATCTGCATCAAACCCGTTTTCATCAAGATATGCCAAAAGCCGGCTTCTGGGCTTAAGGCCTGCAGCCAGCTTTTTCTTGCATAAAATCTCCGCTTCAATTACCCTGTCCTGGAATACCAGCTTTTCTACTTCATCACGGTTGAATTCTTCTTTTTCGTAAAGGTATCTTGTGAAATATAGTTCTTCTGATACCGTGAACTCAGTTCCGTCCTCCAGAACAATTAGAAAACCCTTATTCAGCTCCGCTCTCCGGCTGACTTTCATGCTTTGCTCCATCCAAACCATAGTGGCGTCTTACCAGTTTCTCTATTTCGTCACATACTTCCGGATTTTCCCTGAGGTAAGTCTTTGCATTTTCACGCCCCTGGCCTATCCTCTGGTCCTTGTATGAAAACCATGACCCACTCTTGTTTATCACATCAATCTCAGCTGCCATATCCAGTATGCAGCCTTCCGTTGATATTCCCTGTCCGTACATTATATCAAATTCCGCCTGTTTGAAGGGAGGTGCTATCTTGTTCTTGGAAACCTTTACGACGGTCCTGGAACCCAGTATGTCCTGTCCGTCCTTTATCCGTTCGGTTCTTCTTACATCAAGTCTTACGGATGAATAGAATTTCAGTGCCCTTCCTCCGGGAGTAACCTCAGGATTGCCGAACATAACGCCGACCTTTTCCCTCAGCTGATTTATGAATATTGCCGTTGTCCTGGATTTACTTATGACACCTGCAAGCTTCCTGAGTGCCTGTGACATAAGCCTTGCCTGCAGTCCGACATGTGTGTCACCCATTTCACCGTCAATCTCAGCCTTTGGTACAAGGGCTGCAACTGAGTCAACTACGATGATATCTATGGCTCCGCTTCTGACAAGGGCTTCCGTTATCTCAAGGGCCTGTTCGCCTGTGTCCGGCTGGGCTACGATAAGGTCGTCTATATTGACTCCAAGTCTTTTGGCATATTCCGGATCAAGGGCATGCTCAGCATCAACAAAGGCAGCTTCGCCGCCGAGTTTCTGTGCCTGAGCTATCATGTGAAGGGTTACGGTTGTTTTACCTGAAGACTCCGGGCCATACACCTCAACGATCCTTCCTCTTGGCACTCCGCCTATTCCCAGTGCTACATCAAGGGAAAGCGCTCCGGTTGGTATGCTTTCAACATGCATGTGAGCATTTTCGCCCAGTCTCATGACTGCACCTTTTCCAAACTGTTTCTCTATCTGCAAAAGAGCCATATCCAATGCTTTTTTCTTTTCCATAATGTAATTCCTCCGATAAGAACATTTGTTCTGCTAAATTATATATGACCGATTTGACAATGTCAACATCTATTATATTCAATTTCCATTTTTTGTCAATTGTTTGAGTTTATTAACAGTTCCGTTCCATATCTGCCTCATTTCATCTATCTTCATGTAATATGAAGAAACGGCATAGGCAATCATGCCGATCAGTATATCAAGGGTTACCCATGCAAGCTGCCGGCTCTTTGATATGACCATAATGCTTTTACCTAATAAAAGTGGAGCTATTATGCTGTCCGATAAATATACCGCTGCTCCCATGATAAGGACGGCTATGGCAGTCTTCAGTACAAATCCCTTTTTATCAATGAACCTGAATCCTTTTATTCGCTTCCTGAAAAGCAGCAGAAGGGTTACTGTTATGAATATTGTGGCAATAGAATATGCAAGGGCAACACCGGCAGCCCCCATGTCCGTGGTTCTGGTAACAGTATAGGCCAGTATGAAGTTGATTATTATACCTATGCTTCCTGCAATGAACGGCAGCATTGAATTCTTGGTGGAATAGTATGCCCTGTTCATTATTGTGTTTATTGACTGGGTGACTATAGAAAGGCTGTAAAGGGTAAGCATTGCGGCAGTCAGTGATACCGCAGCATCGTCAAGATTCCCCCAGTTGAACATCAGCTGGATGGTAGGTTTGCTGATGATTGCAAGCCCTGCCGCAGATGGGACGGCAAGGAAGAGAACAAATCTAATGGCAGAATTCAGTTTTTCACCAAGTTCATTGAATTTCCCGAATGCATAAAGAGCGGATAAGGATGGAAGGATTGCGACACCTACTGCCTGTGCAATTATTCCAAGAGGCATCTGCCATGTCTTTCCGGCAACTTCAAGGGCACTGAGACTTCCTTCATCAAAGAATGTTGTATAGTATTTTGAAATTATGAAGTTGATCTGCACGAATGCAGATGTCAGAAGCGTTGGAACCGCAAGCCTCACCATCCTGTGGAAATCAGGATGAGCCATATGCAGGGTAGGTCTGTAATCCTTCATGTATTTGATCGTGAATGAAAACTGAAGGATGAAATAGAAGAATGAACAGATTACGATGCCAAGTACAACCTTCTCAGCGCCATAGTTGCTTGATGCATCAGAATTGCTGAGGAAGAAAATACTCAGTACAGTCGCCAGATTGTATACGCAGGGCCCAAAGGCTGCAACAACGAACTTTGAATATGAATTGAGTATTCCGTTGCAGAACCCTGAAAGCATCATAAAAAATGAAATTGGCATCAATATCCTGGTCAGCCTTACTGCCAGTTCCATCTTTTCAGGGGGAGCATCGGCAAAGCCTCTGGCGACAAGATTCATCAGCTGCGGTGCAAAAACCACACCAAGTATGCATATCACCATCATGACAATCATCATGACATTGATATATGTGCTTACTACCTTCCAGCCTTCCTTCTCTTCTTTTTTTTCGACGTACCCGGTCAGCATGGGAATCAGTGATGCCGCTATGGCTCCGCCCACCAACAGACCGTACATAAGATCCGGTATCTGAAATGCAGCATTGTATGCATCTGCAACACTGCTGTAACCACCCATTCTTGCGGGAATGAGAGCAGTCCTGAAAAACCCCAGTATCCTGCTGAGCAGTACTGAAAGCATTATCATGGCTGCCGTTCCCCTGAAGCTGACCCTGTTGCTCAATCCTCGACCTCCATCCCCAGTTCATGCCTTCTTATCATATCAAGGGCATGAAGACAGGAAGAATACCTTATTCTGTCCCTGCCGCCCCAAAGTTTCAATTGCTTTGTTTTGGTTCCATACGCGTCGGATATTGCAATGAAGACTGTTCCCACGGGTTTTTCAACGGTTCCCCCGTCGGGACCTGCAATACCTGTGATTGAAAGACCAATCCCACAGTTGCAGGTTTTTCTTGCACCCTCAGCCATCTCGATTGCTGTCTCGGCACTCACCGCTCCATATCTTTCAATTGTTTCAGGCAACACACCCAACACATTGATCTTCGATTGGTTTGAATATGTAACAGCTCCCATGTACAGAACAGATGAAATCCCCGGAATGTCTGTAAGCATGGATGTCAGTTTTCCGCCTGTACATGATTCTGCTATGGCAATGCCCGTTTTATTTTTCATGAGCAAAGCTGAAGTTACCTGATGAAGTTCCTCATTGTTGTAAGAGTAAATGTATTTTCCCAGCCTGTCTTTGATTTCATTGAGAACAGGAGCCATCATTTCATCGGGGTTCTCCCGTCCCGGTATGTATTTTACCGTAACCCTGAGTGTAGTTTCACCCATCTTTGCATAAGGAGCTATTGTAGGATTGCTCTGTGCGGTTATCAAATCATTTATGACAGTCTCCATGCTTGATTCGCCTATGCCGAACATCCTGATGAAGACTGATTTAAGCTTATAGTTCGCCCTTTTCATGAAAAATGGAAGTACTGACTGCTCAAACATGGGTTCCATTTCCCATGGCGGACCCGGAAGCATTACAACGGTTTTTTCATTCTTTTCTATGATACATCCCGGAGCAGTTCCATTGTCATTCCTGAGTATTATTGCACCCTCAGGAAAATATCCCTGTTTTTCATTGTTTGCCGTGGCTGTCCTTCCCAGTTTGTTGAAAAATCCATGTATTTTCTGCAATGTTTCTTCGTCAGGCACCATCCTAAGCCCAAGTGCATTGGCAATTGTTTCCTTGGTCAGGTCATCCTGTGTGGGCCCAAGGCCACCGGTTGTCAGTATGACATCTGCTCTTTTGAGAGCTATGTCAAGACAAGAAGACAGCCGCTGGGGATTGTCCCCGACGACTGTATGATAATACACATATACGTCTGCATCCGGGAATCGTTCTGACACATAACGGGCATTTGTATTCGTTATCTGCCCCATCAGAAGCTCCGTGCCAACGGCAATAATTTCAGCGATCAAATTGCTAAAACCTCCTATTGGTTATAGACAGCATCAGAAGACAATACTTCAAGTCCCTTGGCCTGCAGGCTTTTGATTGCCCTTTCGCAATCCTCGACCCTCAGGATGACATTTGCCTTGTGACTGGTCTTTGAGATGAATGCATATATATATTCCACGCTGATTTTGTCTTCATGGAGAATCTGCAGTGCATCTGCAAGACCTCCGGGTGCATCCTCTATGGATATGGCAATTACTTCAGTAATGCTTACAGTAAAACCTTCATTGCGGAGTGCTTCCTCAGCCTTCCTGGGATGGTCCACGATAAGCCTGAGTATTCCAAACTCAGTCGTATCCGCAATCGAAAGAGCCCTGATGTTGATGTTTGCATCACTGAGGATCCGGGCAACCTGTGCAACCCTTCCCTCTTTGTTTTCCAGAAAAACCGAAATCTGTTTTACAAGCATACCTTCCTCCTTATAAGTTCCTGTTGTCTATGACACGCTGTGCCTTGCCTTCACTCCTGGCTATTGTCTTGGGTTCAACCAGAGTAACCTTTGCGCTTATTGCCAGTGTGCTTTCAATGTTGAACTTGAGTTTTCTCTCAAGGTCCTCAATTTTCTTAACTTCATCCGAGAACAGTGCCTGGGTCATCTCAACCTGTACTTCAAGGGCGTCCATGGACCCTGCCTTGGAAACTATCAGCTGGTAGTGAGGGGCTGTTTCCCCAAGTTCCAGAAGAACACTTTCAATCTGTGTCGGGAATACATTTACTCCCCTGATTATAAGCATATCGTCGGTTCTTCCCGTGACCTTCTCCATCCTGTAGGAGGTTCTTCCGCAGGCGCACGGTTCATTGTTGAGCTTTGATATATCCCTGGTCCTGTATCTAAGCAACGGAAGTGCTTTCTTTGTTACGGTGGTGAAGACTATTTCGCCCTGCTCACCATAATCCAGAACTTCTTCGGTATCAGGGTTGATTATCTCAGGTATGAAATGGTCATCATTTACATGCAGTCCGCATTTTTCAGGGCACTCCTGGGATACGCCGGGGCCGATTATTTCGCTGAGGCCATATATATCGATTGCAAGGACACCAAGTCTTTCCTCTATGTCCTTCCTCATATTTTCACTCCATGGTTCCGCTCCGAATATTCCCGCCTTCAGTTTAATCTTTGAACGGTCAATCTTCTGTTCCTCAATGACTTCTGCAAGATAAAGGGCGTATGAAGGTGTGCATGAAATAATGGTTGGACCAAAGTCAAGCATCAGTTCAATCTGTCTCTTTGTATTGCCACCTGATATGGGTATGACAGCCATTCCTATTTTTTCCGCACCATAATGTACCCCAAGGCCTCCTGTGAAAAGTCCGTATCCGTATGCATTCTGGAGAATGTCAGATTTTGTAGCACCGCAGGCACTGATAGTCCTTGCCATGACCTCTGCCCAGACATCAATGTCATCCCTTGTATATCCTACGACAGTTCTTTTTCCCGTTGTCCCGCTGGAAGCATGTATCCTCACGACATCATCCATGGGAACGGCAAAAAGTCCATATGGATAATGCTCCCTGAGGTCCGTTTTATATGTGAACGGCAGATCCTTCAGATTGTCGATGCTCTTTATATCACCGGGCAGGATGCCAAGGTCATCCATCTTTTTCTTGTAAAAGGGAACGTTGGCATAGACATGTGCAACGGTTTCGGCAAGCCTCTTCCCCTGCAGCTGTCTCTTTTCCTCATCGCCCATACATTCATACTTGGGATTCCAGATTGTCATAAATATACCTCTCCTTCATTCTATAGTAATGCAATGTCGTTTTCAATCATGCATATATAAAAAAGCCCGTCTCACAAAGAGACGGAGCTTATCCGCGGTACCACACTTCTTCCCGGTAAAACCGGGCCCTCCGGAATAACGGTTCCGATTCCGTTGTTTTCTACTTGATGTTCAAAAACAATGCTCAGGTATGAAATTTCACTGTTCCGCAGTGCCGGGTCATCCCACTCCCAGACCCTCTCTTGTGGTTACGGGCAGTTACTTTGTACCTTCATCGCTTCAACGTATTGAAGTTATTATATTATCTGCGTCTAGTGCTGTCAATTCAAAGTGACTGACGGCCGGCCATTATTAACAAGTATTATCATCAACTCATAAATTCTTTGCCAAACAGGGATATTTATAGTAAAATTGCATCAAAATGCACATAACAATCTGAGGTGGCTGATGGTAGAAATAGTAGAAGTAAAGAATAACAGGGATCTTAGGAAATTCGTTGCCTATGTCAATGAGCTCTATAAGGATAACAAGTACTTTGTTCCTGACCTTGTGGTCGATGAAGTCAATACGCTAAGAAAAGACAAGAATCCCGCATATGAGTTTTCTGAAGCTGTCTTCTATCTTGCCTACCGGGATAAGAAAATAGTCGGAAGAATAGGTGTAATGGTCAACCACAGGGCCAATGAGAAATGGGGTCAGAACCGTGCCCGTTTCACACATTTTGATTTCATAGATGATCATGAGGTTTCAGAGAAACTCATGGAAACAGCCATCGGCTGGGCGAAGGAGCATGGATATGATGTAATCCACGGGCCCCTCGGTCTGACCGATATTGACCACCAGGGTCTCATGGTTGAGGGGTTTGATGAGCTTGATATGTTCATAACCATATACAATGCCCCCTACTACAAGGAGCACCTTGAAAAGCTTGGTTTCGAGCCTGAGATTGACTGGGTCGAATACCAGATACCTGTACCTGAAGAGCCCGTGGACAAGTATTCGAGGATTGCAAACATTGCAAGAAGGAAATTTGGTTACAGGGTAATTGAATTTACAAAGAAAAAGGACATACTAAAATGGGCTGACAAGGTCTTTGAACTTTACAACACTGCATATGCTCCCCTTTACGGCACCTCAATGCTTTCAGACAAACAGATTAAGATGTATATAGACAGTTTCTTTGGATTCGTCAATCCTGACTTCATAAAGATAATTGTCAATAAGAACGATGAGGTCATTGGTTTTGGGATAACATTCCCCTCTTTGTCGAAGGCCATGCAAAAGGCAAAGGGCAGGCTTTTCCCCTTCGGCTTCATCCATCTGCTGAAAGCAATAAAGAAGAATGATACCCTTGACCTCTACCTCGTTGCCATCCACCCTGACTACCAGGGCACCGGAGCAAGTGCAATGCTGATTGAAAGCGTTCTCAATGCTGCGCACAGACACAACATGAAGTTCGCCGAAACAGGACCTGAACTTGAAAACAATACCGCAGTCCAGACCATGTGGAAATACATTGAACGACGCCAGCACCGCCGCCGTAGGATTTATACAAAAAAGATTTCCTGACATTTGTTCAAATCAGGCTTAGAAGCGGTCACGTTATCCGACGGATGATGTGACCGCTTTGATGTATAATGGAGGCGGAGGTGATCATGATGTTGATCAAGATTGGAAAATTGACATCTTTGCTTCTGCTTATCCCATTTCTCTTTATTTTTTGCTCTTGTTCGGTGATTGATCTGGATGAATTCAACGAACAGGTGGTGGGCGCTTTTGCATCAAGGGCCTTGTCAGCTGAAAGAAAATATCTGAATGAACCGGCTGTGGGAACTGTAAATCCTTTTCCTGCTTCTTTTGTAATCACAGGAAAGGTCCTGATACTTGAGGAAAATATAGAATATGTAATTCCCCTTGATGAATATAAAAAGTATAACTTTGATGAATATGTCTGGTATACGGAAGTTCCTTCTGAAATAAGGTATGTGGTCCTTACAGAAATGGTGGATGAAAAAATTGTATATACAATAGTCGATCTTTCATATGACGAAAAAGTATACAAGGGCATTGCAGGATCATACAAGGAACTCGGAGAAATACTGGAAGAACTGACTCTATGAACAAGCGGTCACGTTATCCGTCGGATGATGTGACCGCCATTGCATCGAGGTCGGCAATCATCAGGTCCACCTGTTCCCAGGAATCAAGCATTGCACCTGCTGCCTGGCGATGTCCTCCTCCGCCGTATTTGGAAGCTATTTCATTTACAGGGTGCCCCTTTGACCTGATGTCTACAATGATTCCATCAGTATCCTGGGTGAAGTTAACCCAGATGGGTACTCCCTTTATATCCTTCATGGTATTTACCATACCCCTGGATATTGTAAATGCATCCATCCCTGAGGCTTTGACGAAATCTTCATCATTCTTCATATAGGCAACACCGTTTTCCGTCAACATGAAGTCGGTCATGAATCTGCCGCGCAGCCGTTTGACTGAAATATCCTCCTCATAAAGGCTGTCATATATGCTCTGGAGGTCAATGTCATATGACATGAGTCTCTCAGCTGTTTTGAAACTTCTTCCTGAAACCGTAGAGTAGAGAAACCGTCCCGAGTCAGTCACAAGGCCGTACATAAGCATTTCAGCTGCAGGGCGGTCCATATGCATCCCATGGGTAAAAATCATGTCTGCAATCATCTCACAGGCTGCTGACATGGTTGTATCGACATATGAGATGTCTCCGAAGGGTTCCCTGTCTATATGATGGTCTATTTTTATAAGGAAAGGGCTCATTACGAACCTTTGGTCACTAAGAAGATGTATTGCCGCAGAATCAACTGCAATGGCCAGTGATTCTTTTATGACATCATCGGGAGGATTATCCAGGACTACAAGGCCTTCATACCTGTCTGCCGTCTCACCTGTTGTAAATATTTTTTTATGGGGATAGGTTCCCCTCAGACTGTATGCAAGACCGAACTGTGAACCTATTGCATCAAAATCCGGACTCTTATGGGTAAATATGACAATGGAATCATATTCCTCAATCTTCTTAATTATTTCAGCTGTTATGCTCATCGCAATATATCGTCTTCCCCGCTTATCATGATCTGATAATCGCTTTGGTACTGCCCAATGTTCCCGATGACACTAAGTTCCTCACCTACTGTAAAGAAATCAGGTTCTATATATGGTTTCATGTATTTGTCTATCCTTATGATACCCTTCGAATCACCGGATTTGACATGGACACTGTAGCCAAGGGTATTCTCACTGGCATCAATGGATGTTACGGTGAGGTTGTCAATCCTTACATACATCGCCTCAGTCTCTTCACCTACTTCGGCCAATTCAATTACCATGGGTTCAATGGCAATCCCCTCCTCGACTGCGGTTATCTTTTTATCAAGGACATTGCTCAGCTCCAAAAGACCATTGTAATCCATTGTCCTTGCTGTGAATGTAACCCTGATACCTGGATACAATGCGGAATAATTATAGCTGTTTGCATAAATGTAGATTGCTCCGGTTTCGTCCTGGATATATGCATTGGATCCAATACGGCTTGTCACAACACCGGTAACTTCCACACTTGACCCAATCGGAAGTTTCCTGGCCTCAGCCAATGTAACCTTCTGGGTCTCATCTTCAACCTCATAGGTTGTATCAGGCGACCACAGCCCTACATCCTTTTTCTGGGCCTCACTTTCAACCTTGATCATCTGATTGTTGTACTTGTAATCCCCGTAAAGATACTTGACCCATGCAAGGCCTTCTTCAACCAGTTTGTAATTGAGAAGTTCTCCATCGACCCATACCCATGCAAGCAGCCGGCCGTAGTTGTCCTCTATATCACTTTGGTCATCCTTTTCAAGTATTATGACTTTTGCTTTCTCAAGCTTTTCCTTCGTATAGTCCTTTGCGGGCAGCGCATATGGATGAAGTCCACCCGTTGAGCTGTTGGTCTCCGGTGTATCAATGGCCAGGAACCTGGTGGCACGCATGCCTTCCTTTAAAACGAAGTTTGCAGTATCCCCGTCACTCTGGCCTACGAACTGAACTATTTCATAACCATCCTCCATGAACTCCATGCCTTCGAAATCCAGGTCAGGAAGAACAGGCATGACAGCCGGTGCAGGGGTTGCAGATGCGGAAGGTTTATCCGAAACCTCTGCTTCATTTCCTTTGCATGCGGTCAGCATCAATGCCACTGACAATATGATTATGAGAATCCTGAATGTATTTTTCATGTTTTCCCCTCCTTTTCAGGCATGAATGATGCACAAAAAGGAAGGGGGAAGGCATGCCTCCCCCTTAATGAAAATCTACTTTAGTTTATACTTGCTGCTGCATCTGTGATAGCCTGGTCAACGGACTTGATTCCCGTTGCTGCTTCTTCAACTGCAGTTTCAACTGCCATTCTCACACTGTAGCTTTCCTTGAATACAGGGTCATAGATATACCATGCTCCGTCATATGATGTTCCGACATCCTTGGTCGGGTTTGTGCCAGCCTCAACATATGCAACATATTCAGGAAGTTCACGTGCACTTTCCCTTACAGGAAGATATCCGCTGTTCATAGCCCAGAGAGCTGTATTTTCAGGAGCCATGAGGAACTTCATGAATTCAAATGTAGCGAGCTGTCCTACTTCATCTGATTTCAGCATGAACATATTTGATCCCTGCTGGATGACCTTCTCAACTTTTCCGAATGGTACCATTGCTGCATTCCACTCGAAGGCATCGCTTCCGATGTAAGCTGAACCTGATGTTGAGCCTATGAACATTACAAGGTTCTGGTCATTGAAAGGACCTGAACAGTAGTTGTCTTCTCCTGCTGTCCTGAAATATCCGCCTTCTACTCCGTCGATGAAGAACTGGAGTGCTTCACGGGCTTCAGGGCTGTTGAACAGAACATCACCATTGTTGTTGGTATACTGTCCGCCTGCCTGCTGTGTCCATGTAATGAAGAGGTTGGAAAGTGAGTCATAACCAAATGCAGGTTTTCCAAGTATTTCTGAAGCTGCAATTGAAACATCCTTCAGTTCTTCCCAGGTCGTGGGAACTGTCAGGTTGTTTTCATTGAAGAATGTCTCATTGTAGTAAAGTACTTCGGTTGATTTGTTGAAAGGAAGTGAATAGAACTTACCATCAGGATAGTTGCTGTTTTCTTCCCTGTAACCTTGGATGATGTCTTCCCAGTCTTCTACACCAACCTGAGAGTCAAAGATATACTCGTCAAGCTGCACGATTGCATCTGAATCAAGGTAAACCATGATGTTGTTTGCATATGCCTGTGCAATATGAGGTATGTCTCCGCCCTGCAGAGCTGAAACAAGCTTGGTGTGGAGGTCTGTATATCCACCCTGGTATGTAGCTTCAACTGTGATGCCGAATTCATTTTCTTCATTGAACTTGGCTACTACCAAATCCAATGCCGCTCCGTTTGCTCCGCTCATTGCATGCCAGAACTGGAGTACCGTTCCATCAGGTATTTCGGGCCATTCCTTTGCAGGTTCCATTGAATCCGCAGGCTTTGATGCGTCCGGTTCCTCATTGCTGGTCTTGCAGGCTGCAAAGGATGCAACCATGAGAACTGCGAGCAACAATGCTAGGATTTTTCTCATTTTCATTTTTATTCTCCTTCTTATCCTTTATATTTGAACAGGTTTCCCCTGTATCAACCCTTTATTCCTGAACGTGCTACACCTTCAACGATATATCTTCTGAAGAACAGATATATCACAAGAAGAGGTGCTATGACTATGGTGCCTGCCGCCATCAGAAGTTCATAATCCGTTCCGGCCTCACCGCTGAAATACTTCAATCCTATTGACAATACCCTCTTGCTCTCTGAGTTTGTTAGCAGCAGAGGCCAGATGTATGCATTCCATGAGGCTATGAAATTGAAAAGACCGATGGTAATAAGCGCATTCTTGGCATTTGGAACCATTATCCTCCAAAGATACCTCCAGTCCGATGTACCGTCCACCTTTGCAGCAAGATAAAGCTGTTCGGGTATCTGATTGAAGAACTCCCTGAGAAGATATATATAGAATATACTTGCAGTGAACGGAATTATCAGGGCTAGCAGTGTATCCATCAGCTGCATTCTGACTGCTACGGTTACATAATTGGTTATGATCAGTATCTGGCTTGGAATCATGAGGGTTGACAGAAGTATTGAAAAAATCAAGTCCCTTCCCCTGAATTTCAGCCGTGAGAACGCAAAGGCTGCAAATATGGATGTTATGAGCACAGAAAGAGTTGTCCCCACAGAAACTATGACGGTATTTACAAAATATGTGTCAAAGGGTGCATATTCCAGTGCTGTTGCATAGTTTCCCCATTGTGCCGGAGCCGGCCACCATACTATGGGGGATGCGGTTATCTGGTTGTAGGTCTTCAGACTTCCGGTTATCATCCAGAAGAACGGGAACAGCATTATGATTGCACCGGCTGTCAGCAGTATATATGTAATTATTTTATATACATTCTTCATGTCATCCCCCTAATACTGGACCCTTTTCTTGCTTACCCTCAGCTGTATGAATGTGAATACAAGTATGATCAGGAACAAGATAACCGATGCTGCAGCAGCACGCGGAGGTTCGTTTGCTCCATAGAACAAATCATACACATAATAGACTATGGTCATTGCCGTATCTGCAGGTCCCGGATTGTTTCCATACAATCCCACAACCTCGACATAGGTCTTCAACGCACCGATGAAGGAAATAATACCTATGTAGAAAACCATGGGCGAAAGAAGCGGCAGTGTTATTTTAGTAAAGGTCCTCCACCTGGATGTATTGTCTATCTTTGCAGCCTGGTAATACTGCTTGTTGATTCCCTGTATGCCTGCAAGGAACACAACAATCTTGAATGCAAGCCCCGACCAGATTCCGAATATTATCAATGCAGGCAGTGAATACTTCGGGTCATTGAGCCACATTATCGAATCTATTCCGAAAAGTCCCAGGATTCTGTTTAATATTCCATATGTAGAATTGAATATGAATTTGAATGCCAGTCCTATAGCTATTAGGTTTGTGATATAAGGCAGGAAGAACATGGTTTCAAATACCTTCATGCCCTTGAGCTTGCTGTTCAGCAGAACCGCCGTGAACAGTGCTATAGCCATCGAAACCGGAACGACTACAATTGTATATATGGTGGTATTCTTAAGGGCCAGTATGAACCTGCCGTCATTGAGCACCCATTTGTAGTTGTCAAGTCCGAAGCCGCTTCCCGTATGCTTGAAGATATTGTAATCCTTGAAGAAACTGATCCATACAGACCTGAACATGGGATATATTACAAAAACAGCTATCACTATCAGCGCAGGTGATAAATAAAGCAATGCTTTCAGTGTGGTTTTCCATCTGGGCTCAAACATAAAGCCTGTTCCCCTCCGTATCAAAGAGCATCATGGAATTATCCCTGAGTGAAAGACCAATGGTCTCACCCTTCTTGAACATTACATCCGCAGCATTTATAACAACCTTGCAAAGGCGTTCTCCAAGATAAACGAAAAGCAGGGTTTCACGGCCTGTATACTCCATTGCCTGGATGACAGCTTTAACAGGGCTGTTTGCGTCCAGTCTGAATGATTCAGGTCTTATCCCCACATGTACCTGCTGGTCGGCAAGTTTTCCCGTATCCATAACAAAGCCGCCTGCATCAACCCTGCCACCCTTGATTTCAGTCCCAATTATATTGATCGGTGGATTTCCAAGGAACTTTGCCACGAACTCATTGACGGGATTGCGGTACATTTCCTGCGGTGATGCTATCTGCTGCAGGAATCCTTCGTTCATTATGACAATCTGGTCAGATATGGACATGGCTTCTTCCTGGTCATGGGTTACGAATATTGTCGTGACTCCTGTTTCACGTTGAATTCTCTTGATTTCCTCCCTCATTTCCAGTCGCAGACGTGCATCAAGATTGGAAAGAGGCTCATCAAGCAGAAGTATCCTGGGTTCCTTGACCAGTGCCCTGGCTATTGCAACCCTCTGCTGCTGTCCTCCGGACATCTGTCCCGGTTTCCTTTGGAGAAGCTCTGAGATATGAACCAGCTTTGCCATCTCCAGGGCTCTTTTCCTTGCCTCCTTCTTCGGAATCCTGAGGTTCTGCAACGGAAACATAATGTTCTGTTCGGCAGTCATATGAGGATAAAGGGCATAATTCTGGAAAACAAGGCCTATTCCCCTCTTTTCCGGTTCCTTCCTTGTAACATCCTCATCATCAAAGAAAATTTTTCCTGAAGTAGCCTTGAAAAGGCCTGCTATAAGATACAGTGTCGTAGATTTACCGCAGCCCGACGGTCCGAGAAGACCTGTCAGCTTGCCTTCGAGGAATTCAAGGCTTGCATCGTTCACTGCAATGACTTCCTCGAATGCCTTGGTTAGATTCTCCAGTCTGACTTTCATAATCAATGTCCTTCGTCAATTCATCAATTCCACAGACAGCATTATACTTTTCATGTGTCCATGCGGTCAATTAACATAAACTCAATTTAACACAATTTTAAAGGCTTTACAACAATTTACAGTGGTTTATGCATCTCCTGCATACAATATGTTGTATTTTTGCCATATATCAGAAGAAACTTCTCTGGCTGCTCTCGGGAAGGTCCCCGAGGGCTCCCAGTTCCCTGAGTTTCTCTATTGCCGTCTTTGTAATCTTTCCGCGTTCTGAAAGGTCACTGACGGACATGAATTCCTTTTTGTTCCTGGCCCTGACAACAGTCCTGGCAGCCTTGGTTCCTATACCTCCCACAGCAGAGAGCGGAAGTCTGATGCCATCTTCCTCACAGAGGAATCTGTCGGCTCCGGAAAGCCTTAGATCCACGGGAAGGAAGTCTATTCCCCTTGCCATCATTTCCTCAACAATCTCAAGGATGGTGAATATGTTCTGCTCCCTGGCATTCATTCTTTCTTCCCCGCTTCTAAGCTCCGTCATCCTGGCCCGTATTTCATCCATCGTCCCCGTCATCATGGAAACCTCGAATTCATCAGCGCGGATAGAGAAATATGCGGCATAATACTCCTTCGGATAGTAGATCTTGTACCAGGCTATCCTGAGGGCCATTATTACATATGCCGCCGCATGGGCCTTCGGGAACATATACTCAATCTTCTTGCAGGATTCCACATACCATTTCGGCACACCGTGCTCAAGCATAACCTTCTCATGCTCCGGTGTTATGTTGCTGGACTTCTTCCTGACCTTTTCGGTGATTTCAAAGGCTGTGTGTGAATCCATTCCATGATGGATGAGGTATAGCATTATATTGTCTCGGATGCTTATGACCTCCTGAAGGGTTGCGGTCCCATTCTTTATAAGGTCCTCTGCATTGTTGCTCCAAACATTTTCCCCATGGGACAGCCCCGATATCTTGATAAGCTCAGAGATAGTTGACGGTACGGCTGTTTTAAGCATCCCGCGCACGAATTTAGTGCCGAATTCGGGTATTCCCAGCACACCTATGCTGCAGTCAATGTCCTTTACAAAACCCAGCACTTCCGCACTGCTGAACAAAGACATTATCTTCGGGTCCCTTATATTGATTTCCTTTGCCTTCGTACCGGTAAGATCCTCAAGCATCCTTATGATCGTGGGGTCATCATGGCCCAGGATATCCAGCTTCAGAAGGGTGTCATGCATGGAATTGAAATCAAAATGGGTTGTTACAGTATCAGATTCAGTATCATTGGCAGGCCTTTGGACCGGTGTAAAATCATTTATGGAATATCCTTCAGGAAGCACCACCATACCTCCCGGATGCTGGCCGGTTGTCCTTTTTACGCCGGCACATCCCTTGACCAGACGTTTGATCTCTGCTTTGTTATGGGGTATGTTGTTTTCCTCGAGATATCCCTTTACGAAACCAAAGGCCGTCTTGTCTGCGATTGTAGATATTGTTCCAGCCTTGAAGACATTGCTGCTTCCGAACAGTTCCTCGACGTGTTTATGGGCCCTGGCCTGGTATTCCCCTGAGAAATTCTGGTCAATGTCAGGCATCTTGTTTCCTTCAAATCCCAGGAAGGTTTCGAAGGGTATGTCAAACCCATCCTTTGCATACTGATTTTTGCATACGGGGCACTCCTTGTCAGGCATATCAAGACCGCAGTCATATTGAGATGGGTCTGCAAACTCTATGTTGTAACAATTCCTGCATATATAGTGGGCCTGCAGCGGATTTACCTCGGTGATTCCTGAAAGGAATGCAGCGAATGATGAACCCACGGAACCCCTTGAACCAACCAGGTATCCGTTTTCCTGTGATTTAAGGGATAACTTCTGGGCAATTATGTACATTACCGCATATCCATTGTTGATGATGGAATCAAGTTCCTTGTTCATCCTTTTCTCAATCAGTTCAGGGAGATTTTCACCATATAATTCGCAGACCTTTTTCCGGCATATCTCCCTGAGGTCCTCATCAGCTCCCTCTATGGACGGGGCGAACGTACCCTTTGGAATCGGACGCAGTGACTCAATGGAGTCCGCAATCGCACAGGGAACCTCCACGACAGCCTTGTATGCCCTGTCCTCACCCAGATAACTGAACTCCCCGAGCATTTCATCGGTTGTCCGCATGAAGAGAGGTGCCTGTGATTCCACATCCTTGTACTTCATGCCATGCATTATTATTTTTCTGTATATTGCATCTTCCTCTGAGAAGAAGTGCGCATCGCATGTAGCGGCAACCGGTATCCCAAGCTCAAGGCCTATTCCGTCTATCTTCATGTTAAGGTTCCTGATGTCATCCTCCTTACCAAGGATACCGTCCCTTACCATGAATGAATTGTTGTCCACCGGCTGAATTTCAAGGTAGTCATAGAAACGTGCGATGCTTTTCAGAGTGTCATCGTCCCTGCCTTCCACTGCAGCGGAATAAAGCTCTCCTGCTTCACATGCACTTCCAATTACCAGGTTTGTTCTCTTTGCTTCCAAAATGCTTTTAGGAATCCTTGGTTTCTTATAGAAGAAATTTATATGGGAATATGAAATAAGTTCATATAGACTTTTCAGTCCGGCATTATTTTTTGCAAGAACTATTACATGATACTGCCTTAGTTTTACATTCATGGTTTTGCCGGAAACCAGAATGCATAAATCATTGGTTGACCTGATGCCTTCCATGAAGGAACAGCCCATGAAACGATTCCATGCTTCCCTGAGTTCACCTGCACCATTGATTTCACCCGGTGGCATTACCCCCTTCATGTCAACCCCTGTGGCCCCAAGTCTGTCAAAGAGAATATTGAAATTTATGACCGGGTATCCCATGAACCTTTCATCAGGCCAGCCTGAGCAAATGATTGTACATCCTTTGTCCGGTGGCTGAATTGCATCTGTATCTCCCATCCGGGTTCTGACGGTGCTTCCGTCGGGCAGGATGATTTCACAATCCTCCCCCATATTGAAAACGAACATCTCTGTCTTGATTTCGTGGTCATCGGGGTTCCTCATGAATGCCGGTCCGTCATCAACAAGATAGCCTTCGACTCCGAATATGGGTTTTATTCCGTATATTTCCGCCTTCTCAAATGCTTCCGGAAAAGCCTGTACAACGCCATGGTCTGTAATTGCAACTGCAGTATGCCCCCAGTCCTTCAGGGTCCTGAACAGCTGAGAAGGCTCAATGAAACCATCCTTTGAACTCATCTTTGTATGCAGATGGAGTTCAACCCTCTTTGAATCCGCTGTGTCTACCCTTTCCATATGAAGCGGCTCACACTCAGTTACATTCTTTGCCATGACTATGTTCTGAGAATCATAATTGTCATATCCGTAGCTGCCTTCAACCCTGATGCTGGCACCGGCCTGGAGCAGCTTTGCATGTTCCCTTGCCTCCGAACCTTCGCAGAACATCTTGCAGGTGATTGATGATGTGTAGTCAGTGACATCGAACTTGAACATGGTCTTGCCCCTCTTTGTCACATTGGACTCCACATCTATGATTTCGCACTCAAAGGCCACAAGCTTGAATTCATTGCTGATTTCCCTGAGCCTGACCTCTGTATAGGAACGGTTCCTTCCGTATTTATTGACTTTTTCCGGTTTCTTAACAACCTTGGAAAAATCATTTATTATCCTTTTGTTTTCCTCTGAATTCCTGCTCTTAAGCTCCTGCCTGATCTTATCAAACTCCTCCCGGCCATTGTCCGCCTTCTGCGGGGCGCATATTATATCGCACTCCATCTGCAATCCCTTTGACAGGAATGAGGAAATATGCCTTATGCTTCCCGCTGCCGCCAAAAGCTTTTCACAGACATCAGGATAGGATATGACAACGGAGTTTTCCCGTTTTTCAAAGGTAATACGTTCCCTGTACGGCAGCAGGGTCGGACAATGATCCACCATTCTGCCTATGATGTCCTGCTTTTCCCTTTCCCCAAGCTCAGCACCCTGGACACAGCATACAACTGCCAGGTTTTCCGTACCGAAATGCCCTTTGAAATGTTCAAGAAGTTCTTTCTCCTCTTCCAGAGGAACATAGGTTTCCGAAACAACATCAACCACCAGACTTTTTTCCAGTCTGTTAATCTTTACACTCCTGACCTTCACCTTCTGCAGTATCGTAGGTGTCTTCTCCATCAGTCCCCCCGGTTGAATCCGTTTATCAGCACCATGAGTTCATCAAGGGCTTCATCCGCTGTAACTTTCTTTATTATTTCACCTTTTTTAAACAGGAGAGCACCATCTGAACCTCCCGCTATACCAAGATCGGCATGGCGTGCCTCATTGGGACCGTTGACTCCGCATCCCATGACAGCAACATCCAATGATATCTCAAGGTCCCTGGTCCTTTTCTCCAGTTCGTTGGCAATGTATATGATGTCCACCTTTGTTCTTCCGCAGGTCGGACATGAAATAATATTGACACCCTTTTTATATAAGCCAAGGGCCCTTAAAAGAACCTTTGCAGCCTCAACTTCATTCACTGGGTCCGCTGTAAGAGAGTATCTGATTGTATCACCGATTCCTTCTTCTAGAAGAATAGCCAGGGCTGCAGAGGACTTGATTGTCCCGGAAAAGACAGTCCCCGCCTCCGTAAGGCCTATATGGATTGGATAATCATATCTTTCATGCATCACACGGTTGATTGCAACCATATTAAGTATGTCCGATGACTTTGCGGCAATCACCAGATTCCTGTAGTCCATATCCTCTATCATGGTTACCTGCCGGTCAAGGTCCTCCATCATGGCTTTTACGGTTGCTCCGCCGTATTTTTCATAAAGTTCCCTTGAAAGAGACCCTGAATTGACTCCGACCCTTATGGGGATATTTCTTTCCTTTGCAGCCTTTACGACTTCCGCAACCTTTTCCCTGCCGCCTATGTTCCCGGGGTTGATCCTTATCTTGTCTGCACCGTTTTCAATGCTTGCAACGGCAAGCCTGTGGTCAAAATGTATATCTGCCACAATGGGAATGTTTATCTGCTGTTTTATTTTACCAAGTGCAGCTGCACTCTCCCAGTCAGGTACCGTGACCCTTATGATTTCGCATCCTGCAGCAGTCAGCACTCTGATCTGTCTGACCGTTGAATCAATGTCAGCTGTAACTGTATTCGTCATGGATTGAATCGCAATGGGTCTTCCACCGCCAATTGTCCTGCTGCCTATTGATATTTCCCTTTTCACTTTTCCCATCATCGAAGCCCCAGCAATCTTACGATGTCATTGAAGGTTGCAAACAGAAGCAGTGCCATCAGAAGTACGAAACCGGCTACGGTTATCCAGGCTGTTTTTTCCATTGGGAATGGCTTTCTTCGAATGCCCTCAATGGTGTGTATGACGATTTTGCTGCCGTCAAGGGCTGGAAAAGGTATGAGGTTCATGAGCCCCAGGTTGAGGCTTATGAAAGCCATCATGTTGGCAAGGTTGATGATGAACATCCTGAATGTATCCTGTTGGATTGTAGCCCCGATGGTAGTGACGATTCCAACCGGACCCATCATTTCCCGGAACTTAACGGCGCCTGTTATAAGCCAGACAAGTGAAAGAATAACTGCCCTCAGTGTAGATATTGAAAATCCAACGGCATGTTTAATGGCAGTGAACACGTTGGTCGATGCCCCTTCATAATATATTCCCAGGTCATAGTATTCGGGTATACTCTGGAAGGCAGGTTCGAATGTAAAGAGTTCATACTTCCCATCCTTCTCAATACCTACCACCACAGTATCACCATTGCTGTTTGCCATTGCAGCATCTATGTCGTCCCTGGAGAATACCGGATTGCCGTCAACGGAAACTATCTTGTCTCCCTGGCGCAGACCTGCGATGTATCCGTTGGAGTCTTCATCGATGCTGCCTACCACCGTACTTTCCCCTTCAGGTATGAAATTGATCATATATCTGTCCCCGCCGACCTGTTCAGGTGTTGCCAGAGCAGTATATTTTTCACCATCTCTTTTATACTCAATTTCGATTTTCCTGCCGTCAACCGTATATAGAAGAACAGTTAAATCCAATGGGTCATAGACTCTTCTGCCGTCAATTGATATCAACTCGTCCCCGGAGCGAAGTCCGGCTTCATAAGCCACTGTACCTTCTTCAATGACTGTATTCTTATCCAGTGCATAGCCGGAGGAAAGAAACAGTATGAAGAGAACCAGCAGTGCAAAAATAAAGTTTGCGGCAGGGCCTGCAGATACCGCAATTATTTTCTTCCAGGCAGGCATCCTTGAATAGGATGTGGAACTGTCCACGTCCTCTTCCTCGCCCTCCATGGCCACAAATCCCCCAATGGGAATTGCCCTTATACTGTAAACCGTACCTTTTCTTTCGAAGCTGAAAAGCTTCGGACCCATGAATATTGCAAATTCCAGGACCCTGATCCCAACGGCCCTTGCTGCAATGAAATGGCCGATTTCATGTACCATTATTATTATACTGAGTGCCAGTATGGCAACGACTATATTCAATTCAAACCTCCTTGATCATCCTTTGTGCATTTTGTCTTGCCAGCTTGTCCTGCTCCAGGATTGTTTCAATGGACTTTGCTTCCACCGGGTCATGCATTGTCATAACCTCTTCTATGATCCTGGGTATATCCAAGAAGGAAATATGACCGGACAAAAATGCCCTTACAGCTTCCTCATTGGCTGCATTCATTGCACATGGCATGGTTTTTCCTGTACGGCCCGCCTCATATGCCAGACTGAGACATCTGAACGTCTCCATGTCCGGCTCATGGAATTGCAGACCCGCTAGATTATATATATCCAGTTTACTGAAATTATTGCACACTCTTTTAGGATATGTAAGGGAATATTGTATTGGAATCCTCATATCCGGTGCTCCGAGCTGCGCAATGATGCTTCCGTCCGTGAATCCTACCATGGAATGAACGATGCTGCCAGGATGCACGACTACCTTTATCCTTTCATATTCCATATCGAAGAGCCACCTTGCTTCTATGACTTCAAGACCTTTGTTCATAAGGGTCGCACTGTCTATTGTAATCTTGCTTCCCATGGTCCAGCTCGGGTGGCGAAGAGCCATTTCCCTGGTGACATCCTTCAGTTTCTCGGCACTGTACCCCCTGAAAGGTCCTCCCGATGCTGTAAGGTAAATGCTGTCGATTTCATTGTGCCGGTTTCCTTCCATGCATTGGAATACGGCAGAGTGTTCACTGTCCACCGGTATCAGTTCTACATTTCTTTCGTGTGCCGCCTTCATTATCAGGTCTCCGGCAGCTACCAGAGTTTCTTTGTTGGCAAGGGCAACTCTCCGGGCTGTTCCTATGGCTTCAAGGGTAGGCATTATTCCTGCACTGCCCACTATGCCGTTTACGACAATGTCGGCATTGCTGTTCCTTATGCATTCAAGAATTCCCGGGCTTCCTGCATAGGTCCTTACCCCATCGATAAGTGTTTTGAATTTTTCGTATTTGTCTTCACTGGCAATTGCTGCGTGCCCGGGTCCGTAATCCCTGCATATGGCAGCAAGGCCTTCATAATCGGTATCAGCCGTAACACAGGTTACAATGAAACCCATTTCCCTGCACACATCAAGTGCCTGTCTCCCTATTGAACCTGTTGCACCCAGAATGCAAACCTTGGTCATGTTTCCTCCAAATCAGATAATAAAAATCACATATGTAAGCGGCAGCAGGAAAATCAGGCTGTCCACCCTGTCGAGAAGACCTCCGTGTCCCGGTATCAGTCTGCCGAAATCCTTGATTGAGAATTCCCTTTTCAAAAAGGATGCAGCCCAGTCACCCAGCTGGGAAACCACTCCGGTCTCTGCTATGATTATTATCATTTTAACAAGTCCCGGATATGTACCGGCCACATTCTTCATGATAATTGTGTATATGGTCATGAATATGATGCTTCCTGCAATTCCGCCAATGCTGCCTTCAACGGTTTTCTTGGGGCTGATCTTCGGAACAATCTTCCGCTTCCCCCAGAAATATCCTGTGAAGTATGCAAATGTATCAGTTGCTATTGCTCCGACCAGAATCATGCCCAGCAGCCATTTCCCGTCCGGCAGTTCCATGACCAGTACTGCAAAACTGAGCGGAACCACTGCATAAAGGGTACCGAATGCAGTGTATATGATGCTCTTAAGGTCATGGCGTTTGTTGAACATGGCTATCGTAAGGAGAAAGATAATGAAGAACATCGAAACCACCAGATATCCGCGGCCCCTTAAGACATCCTGCTTTATTACAAGGTCATTGTATGTATTGAAAAGCACAGCAGTATATAACAGTGTGAAAATATATGACGGAAGCTTGAATGCAGCAATTCCCCCCTGCTCCAGCATATGCATGAATTCATTGCAGCAGATAAGTGCAAGTACAAGATAGACAAGATAGAACCACTCGGTCGCCAGGAAAAATACCGACGCCACCATTAGAAGCACGAGAATGCCTGCGATAATTCTGGTCTTCACTTCTTGATACCTCCGAATCGTCTGATTCTTTTATTATAGTCCCTGACCGCCTGCAGCAGATGTTTCAACCTGAAATCCGGCCACAGGACATCGGAAAACCACAGTTCCGAATATGATGACTGCCATAACAGATAGTTTGACATGCGTTTTTCACCACTTGACCTGATGATTAGGTCCGGGTCGGGAATGCCTGCTGTAAACAGGGCTCCGGAGATTGCCTCTTCAGATATTCCTTCGGGCGAAATCCTTCCTTCAATGCACTCCATGGCAAGCCTTCTTGCTGCATTTGTGATTTCTGCCCTTGCCCCGTAATCAAGGGCAACAACGAATGTAAGACCAGTCTTGTCCTTCGTCCGTTCCTCTGTATTCCTTATTTTCTCTACGATGTCCTCTGAAAGTCTGTTTCTGAAACCAATGAACTTAATACGTACATTTGTATCCTTTGAGGACTCGGCTGTACGATCCAGAAACTCCCTTATGAGATCCATGAGGTTATCTATCTCTTCAGCAGGTCTTTTCCAGTTTTCCGTCGAAAAAGCATATGCGGTGAGGTATTTCAGCCCAATGGCATCACAATCCTCCACAAGCTTCTTTATTGCACTGGCTCCGGCCCTGTGGCCGGCAGACCTCGGAAGTCCCCTTCTGTTTGCCCAGCGTCCGTTGCCATCCATGAACAAAGCAATATGTTCCGGCAGCCTGGGGATTTTGACAGATTTTTTCATCATATGAGTTTCTCCAACTTTCTAATACATCATACCAAATCACAGGTCAATAATCACCCCTGACCCAAACAATTTATATGCTGCAAATAATTACGACTGTCGTAAATATCGTCCGGTTATAATTATTACTTTTTGTTTCGATATGATCTTGCTGCTCCAGGTGCAAAAAAAACGAAATGCCGTTGGCATTTCGTTACTTTTTGCTGTTTCGATTATCAGACCTCAGTGACTTCGGCTTCCTTCTGCTTTACAAGTTCATCTATGTTCTTGATATGCATGTCCGTAAGTTCCTGTATGTCCTTTTCTATGTCCTTGTAATCATCCTCGGTTATTTCGCTGGCTTTCTGTTGTTTCTTGAACTCATCGATTGCACTTCGCCTTATGTTCCTTATCTTGACCTTGGCTTCCTCTCCATGGTTCTTTACAACCTTCACAATCTCATTTCTTCTTTCCTCTGAAGGAGTCGGGAACGTAAGCCTTATCACCTTTCCGTCGCTGTTCGGGTTTATTCCGATGTTGGATGCCTGTATGGCTTTTTCAACATCCTTTACAACACCTGCATCCCACGGCTGAATTACTATCATCCTGGCATCAGGAACCGATATATTACCAAGTTGGTTAATCGGAGTCGGTACTCCATAATAGTCAACCATGATTCCATTTAAAATGGCTGGATTTGCCCTGCCTGCTCTTATTGTTGCCAAATGTTCCTTGAAATGCTCAATGACTTCATCCATCTCCATACTGAATTCGGTATAATCGTCTTCATACTGCATAAAAATACCTCCTTGACTTTTTTTACATTATCTCATAAGTCAAAATAATAATGCAAACCCTATTTCTCAATATAGGTTCCTGTGCTCTTGCCAAGTACTGCATCGACGATATTATCCGGTTTTTCAAGAGCAAACAGCAATGACGGCATTTCATTGTCAAGACAAAGTGATGTAGCAGTCAGGTCTATGGCAGCAAGTTTCTTTTTCAATACCTCATGATAGGATATTGTATTGTATTTGACTGCATCCGGATTCTTATTAGGGTCATCGGAATATATACCGTCTATATTCTTGGCAAACAGTATTATATCAGCATCAATTTCCGCCGCTCTGAGAGCAGCAGCAGTATCGGTTGAGAAAAATGGATTTCCGGTTCCGCAGGCAAATATGACAATGTCATTGTTTTCAAGGTGCGAAACTGCCTTTCTTCTTATATATGGTTCACATATTCTGTCCATGGGGATGGCTGTCATGACCCTTGTCGGGATTTCCCGTTTCTCTATTGCATCCTGAAGGGCAAGGGCATTTATGACGGTTCCCAGCATTCCCATATGGTCTGCCGTCGACCTGTCCATTCCGGCTCCGTCCCTGCCCCGGAAAAAGTTACCCGCGCCAACTACCAGGGCTATCTGTACGCCCATCCCATAAACTTCCACAAGACTGTCAACAATCCCGTTTACAGTCTCAGAATCAATGCCAAACCCCTTTTTGCCAGCGAGGGCTTCTCCGCTCAGTTTTAAAAGAATTCTCTTGTATTTTGCTTTTCCCACTTTCTCCCGCCTTTCATAAATGGGTAAAAAAAGGGCACATACGTGCCCTTTGATTGGTCAACCCATTGTTTTCTGAACTTCTTCAGCGAAGTTTTCATTTCTCTTTTCAAGACCTTCACCCATTTCGTATCTGGTGAATCTTCTTATCCTGATGTTTTCTCCGATTCTTGCAATCAGTTCAGTTGTAAGACCCTGTACTGTTTTGTCTGTATCCTTTATGAACTGCTGCTCCTCAAGACATATCTGTTTGAAGAATTTGTCTATTCTGCCTTCGATGATCTTGTCAACGACTGCTTCAGGTTTTCCTTCATTAAGAGCCTGGGCCTTGAGTATCGCCTTTTCCTTTTCAACCACATCAGCAGGAACCTCGTCCCTTCTGACATACTGCGGTTTCATGGCTGCAATCTGCATGGCTATGTCCTTCGCAAACTGTTGGAAATCTTCATTTTTTGCAGCAAAGTCAGTCTCGATGTTGACTTCAAGCAATACACCGATTCTTCCGTTGCCATGGATATATGATGTTACGACACCTTCAGCGGCAATCCTTCCGGATTTCTTTTCTGCGGTTGAAATACCTTTTTCCCTCAAATATTCTACAGCCTTCTCAAAATCACCATTTGATTCAACGAGGGCTTTCTTGCAATCCATCATACCGGCACCGGTCTGTTCCCTGAGCGCCTTGACATCTGTTGCCTTTATCATTATCGTTTCCTCCTTGATTTATTTACTCGGTTTCTTCTTCGTCTTCGGTTTCAGGATCAAAGGTTTCGTCCTCAACTACTTCCTCAACCTGTTCTTCCTCTGTCTCTTCAGAAACTTCCGTGGTTTCGTCCTCAACGCTGTACTGTTCTCCCCTGTTTGCTTCTATTACAGCATTTGCCATTACGGATGCAATCAGTTTGACCGCCCTTATGGCGTCATCATTTCCCGGGATGATATAGTCGACTTCGTCAGGATCACAGTTTGTGTCCACGATTGCAACTATGGGGATGTTGAGTTTCTTTGCTTCAAGGATGGCATTTCTTTCCTTGTTGGGATCCACGATGAACAATGCGTCCGGTACTCCGTGCATGTCCTTGATTCCACCGAGGTTGGTTTCAAGTTTTTCCATCTCAAGCCTGAGTTTGATGACTTCCTTCTTCGGTAGAAGATCGAATGTGCCGTCTTCCTCCATTGTATGGAGTTCCTTGAGCCTTGCAATCCTCTTGTTGATTGTCTTGTAATTGGTAAGTGTTCCACCAAGCCATCTGGCCTTCATGTAGAACATTCCGCATCTGATTGCTTCTTCCTGTACAGAATCCTGGGCCTGCTTCTTGGTTCCGACAAACAGAATTTCTCCGCCGTCCATGACCGTATCCCTTATAAAGGCATAGGCTTCCTCAATCTTCTTTACGGTTTTCTGCAAATCTACGATGTGGATTCCGTTCCTTTCGGTGAAAATGTATTCCGCCATCTTGGGGTTCCATCTTCTTGTCTGGTGACCGAAATGAACGCCAGCTTCCAAAAGCTGTTTCATTGATACAACTGCCATATTTTCCTCCTGTTTTTTCCTCCACGGCCTTCATTTTCCCAGGGCACCACGAGGGCACATCCCCGGGAATCCACCGTGTGTGTATTCCGGTTAACAATTATACATACTGCGGAGAATTAAAGCAATACCCAAATTTTCACCCTCCGAAAAATAACACTTGCCTATTATTTTTATATCTGTTAAAATGTCATGGCGTGTTCAAGGACATGTATATTAAAATATTTACGGAAAAGGAGGTGCTTGAAATGGCAAAGTGTGAAATATGCAGCAAGTCCACGGTATTCGGACATAATGTCAGTCACTCCGTCAGGAGAACAAACCGGAGCTGGAAGCCAAACATCAGGAAAATCAAAATAAATGACAACGGCACCATCAGGAAAGCTAGGGTTTGTACAAGCTGCCTTCGTTCAAATAAAGTGGAAAGAGCTTGATTACAAAAAAAAAGAACACGATTGAACGGGTTCTTTTTTTTTGCCTTTTAATATTTAGTCAATCAGTCATCCATTGAATCATAGGCTTCGATGTTCTTTACAGCCTCAGGTTTATTATCTCCGTGTCTTACAAAGATCATTGTAATCAGGGCAAGAATTCCAAAAAGTGTACCATAAGGGAATAGGGTCCAGTACCCTACATAATCAAGGAGGGCACCCGACAGAATCGGTGTTATTATTTGTGCTGACATTGAAAACGTATAATAGATTCCTGTATATTTCCCTACATCGGCGCTTCGGCTCATTTCAACCACCATTGGGTAGGAGTTCACATTTATTGACGCCCAGCCAACACCTGCAAGGGCAAAGAAGAAGAACAGCAGTGTTGAGAAACTTTTGAAGAATGCAGCTGCTATAAATGCGACGGCAAGGAGTACAAGCCCGAACAGGATGGTTTTCTTCCTGCCGACCTTTGATGCAACTATACCTACGGGAATGAAAGCTATGATTGCCGCTACCTGAGCCACAATCAGAGTGTATGCAAACAGTCCGCCCTCAAGCCCCCAGTAAACCTGGGCATATCTTGAAAAAGCGGTTGTGACTGCATTATAGCCCATGAACCAAAGAAAGACGGCCGCAAGCAGGAAGTAGAAACTTTTCTTCACATCGGGAGCCATTACTTCGGATGATTTCCTGCTTTTCTCGTCGCTGACCTGCTCATCAATGTCCTTTACAAGCTTTCTCTCCTTAATTGTGAGTACAAGAATCATTATTGCTATCAGCATGAATCCTGCAATAACTGCAAAGACAGGAATGTAATCAGGATTGTCGCCCTTGGGCACCAGTACCCCCACAGCAAGCAGTGCAAATATTCCGCCTACAGCTCCCATGAGGTTGATTACTGCATTCGCCTTTGATCTCAGGGGCTTCGGAGTAACGTCGGGCATCAGTGCCACGCTTGCAGACCTGTAGGAACTCATGGCCAGCAGTGTAATACCCAGTGCAATGAACAGGAGTACAAAAGACCTCATGTTATTGGATACCGGAATGAACATCATGCTGGTTACAGACAAAAGGGTTCCAATCAGTATGTAGGGCATCCTGCGCCCCATCCTTGAATTGGTCTTGTCGGACAGAGTTCCGAACAACGGAAGAAGAATCAAGGCCAGCACATTGTCTGCCGCCATGAAAATACCCGTTATGGTATCGCTTATTCCGAATGTATTCCTGAGTATGAGAGGGACGACCCCGTCATACAACTGCCAGAAGGAACCTATCGTCATGAACGCCAGGCCCACAAGGAAAGTACGTTTATAATTCAGTTTCATCCAAGACTCCTTATGCAAAAAAATAAGATATCAGTGACATCTTACCATAAAGCCGTTGGAAATGAAATTGTATGGAAATCTATATGTTTCTCCCGTAATTACAGAAGGGTTTTATCGTACATCTTTCACATTCAGGCTTTCTTGCATTGCATACAGCTCTTCCATGGGAAACAAGCCAATGGGAGAAAACAGTCCATTTATCCCTGGGAATAATTTTCATAAGGTCCTCTTCAACCTTGACAGGATCCGTGTTTGATGAAAGGCCTATTCGCCTTGACAATCTGCCTGCATGGGTATCAACGATGATACCGGGGACATGGAAGATTTCTCCAAGTACAACATTAGCGGTTTTCCGGCCCACTCCGGGAAGACTCAGCAATTCCTCCATTGTCCCGGGAACTTCTCCATTGAAATGGGTGACAATCCTTTCACAGCAGGCTTTTATATTCCTTGCCTTGTTCCTGAAGAAACCCGTTGAACGTATCAGCTCCTCAAGTTCCGGAAGATCAGCATTCATGAGGTCCACTGCAGTCGGAAATCTTTCAAACAATGCCGGGGTCACCATATTGACCCTCTCGTCAGTACACTGTGCCGCCAGTTGTGTTGATACAAGCAAATGCAGGGGGTTTGCATAATCAAGTGTGCATACCGCCCTGCCATACTCTGCCTCAAGCAGTCTGATCAGGTTGTCAATTCTTTCCTTCTTTGTCAATAATTCGCTTCTCCGAGGATCAATTGCAGCTCAACATAGTTCCATTCATCTTCATTGTCCCCAATTTGCCTGTAAACCTTTACGCTTACTTCATCACCCGGCATATACATGTTCTTCTGCTCAACCAGCTGGTCGAAGTCGAGTACCCTTACGCCATTGAACTCAGTTATTATATCATTGACTTTTATCCCGGCTTTGTCTGCAGGTGAAAACGCGCCGACTTCGGATACCATTACACCTTCAGGCAGGCCCCTCTGTTCTGCAATCTCTGCTGTATAATCGTTCGAGATTGTCACTCCAATATTCGGTCTTCCCCTGCTTACCAGGCCATCGGTCTTCAGAGCCTCCACGGTTTCCATTACCTTGTTCACAGGTATTGCAAATCCCAGGCCCTCATATCCGGTGCTTACTATCTTAACTGTATTGATACCTATAAGATGTCCGGATGAGTCAACCAACGCACCTCCGCTGTTACCGGGGTTGATGGCCGCATCAGTTTGTATAAGGTTCAGGCTCTCATTTTCATATTGTGATGCAGTCTCATCATAAAGTTCCCTGTTCAGACCGCTTATTATTCCGGCCGTGACAGATCCCATGTACATCATTCCTCCGGGGTTTCCTATTGCGACTGCAAGATCGCCCACCCTGATGTCATCTGAATTCCCGATATCTATCGGCACAAGGCCGGGTGCATCTATTTTCAGTACTGCAAGGTCAGTGACTGCATCACGTCCCACAACCTCAGCCTCATAAGGGGTATCCAGCTGTCCGTATACAAAAACCTTGATGGTTGCAGAGTCATATTTTACGTTGCTGCTGCCCTGAAGTGCATCTTCTATTACATGGTTGTTGGTAACTATGTAACCATCTTCCGAAAGTACAATCCCGGAACCTTCTCCCACACCTTCCGTCTGGTTGAAGAAGAAATTCGTGTATGGGAAGGTAATCTGCACACTGACAATGGATGGAATGACTTTTTCCGCTATGGCTGCCACAGGTGATGCTGTTTCACTCTGTATTATCTCAACCCTCTTGATTATTCCGTCCTCTTCAGATGTCCCGCCACCTGTATAAACATATCCGTTGTTGCTGTATGCTCCTGTCAGTATTCCCCTGACATCAACATCATTGGCTGCTAGAAAGTATCCAACACCGGCCACTCCTGCAGACAATCCTATTACAAGACTCAGGAATACCGCCAGCAAAACCATGATTACCTGGGTGGATTTAATCCTTGGTCTTTTATTATCCTGATTGTATTCACTATTCATAAAATCAACTCCTTGTTACATTTCATGTAAATAATAATACCCTTCATATCCTGAAATTTTGTAAAAAATCTGTTAACAATTGCTAAAGACCCTGCTGGACCGAGAATCTGAACTCAGTACCCCTGCCCTCAACTGAGTCCACCTCTATGGTTTCTCCATGGGATATCAGAATGCTCCTGACAATCGAGAGT
Source organism: Bacillota bacterium (assembly GCA_036743175.1). Lineage (GTDB taxonomy): Bacteria > Bacillota > Clostridia > DUPQ01 > DUPQ01 > JAFGQE01. The sequence goes on from DAINQB010000001.1 coordinate 111,286, forward strand.
CCAAGACCGGCTCCGCCGCTTGAATAACCTCTTGAGGAATCTTCCTTGTAGAACCTTTCCCATATCTTTTCAAGTTTCTCCGGAGGAATTCCAACTCCGTCATCTTTGATTGTAACAATGATCTTTGACTTAATTGCCTTTGTTGAAATGCTTATGTTACCTTTATCACCTGTGAACTTCACAGCATTGTCAAGGAGATTCATCAGCACCCTTTCAATGTCATCCCTGCTGGCATTTACTATGGTCATGTCATCCTCGAACCTGATATCCATCTCTATCTTCCTTGAATTAATCCTGTTTTCCATGCTTATGGCAACGGTCCTTATAAGTTCATTCAAGTCAAAGTTTTCCTTGACCGGAACATTTCTTTCACCTGAAAGCCTCGTTAGTACCATAAGGTCGTTGACAAGCCTGTTGAGCCTGCTGCTCTCATTCTTTACAATTTCAAGGTATTTCCTTTGTTTATCCGGAGGTATTGTTCCGTCAAGCATTCCCTCTACAAAACCATTTATTGAGGTCACCGGGGTCCGAAGCTCATGGGATACATCTGAGACAAATTCCTGTCTTGAGTTTTCCAGTTCCTCTATTTTATCCAGCATCTTGTTCAGGGCCTTGCCAAGCTGGCCTATCTCATCCTTCCTCCTTGTCACGGAAACCCTGGCCTGCAGATCCCCCTTTGAAATACGTGTTGTTGTTCCCACCATGTTCCTGAGGGGACTGCTGAAGCTTCTTGCCAATATCATTATGAAACCGGCTGCAATCAGTATGGAGATCGCCCATGGAACGATATATGCAAGTATAAGCTCACGCCTGCCGACACTGAGTTCTTCCTCAGGAGTATGGATATAGACTGCTATTTCCGAATCTTTCCCGATGTAGTCATTTCCTCTGTATTTGTATGTCTTTATATATGTCAGTCCGGGTTTCAAACCGCTTCCTTCAAAGATTCCTGCAAACACCTCCGTAGCAATGAATGTGGTTTCATCTGACTCAAAGTAGGGTTTGAAATACCTGTCATCATAGATATACCTTTCCGTTCTATTATAAAAGTCCCTTACAAAGAACTGGTCATCGGCATCCGTTGAATCAGACACAGCAATTATTCCGCCGTTTTCATTGATTACCCATATTATGGAATTTATGTTTTCCCCGTACACCCTGACATTGTCAGCCAGCATGTTCCTCTCCTCAAGTTCCTGGTAGGTCCTTGGTATTGAGGACATGTCAAAGGTTGAGTTTGTTACATTCAGGAAGATTTCACCGGCCACAATGTCATATAGCTCTATCTTGCGGTTATATGTGAAGTCATCAAGTTCAATATAGAAGAAACCAGCCATGACAAGAAATGAAACTACAAGTATTCCGGCAAATACAATGAACATTTTCCAGAATACGGATTTCATCTGGATACCTCAAATTTATATCCGATTCCCCAGACGGTCTTCAGCTCCCAGTTGGGATTACCGTTGTTGATCTTCTCCCTGAGCCTTTTGATATGTACATCCACCGTCCTGGAGTCACCATAGAAATCGTACCCCCAGATACTGTGGAGAAGATTTTCCCTTGTAAACACCTTGTTGGGGTTTGACACAAAATGATACAGGAGCAGAAATTCCTTCGGAGGCATCTCCACTGCTTCATCGCCCAGGAGCACGGAATACTTGTTTTTGTTCACAACAAGGCCCGGAAGGACTATCTCCTCATCCTCATCCCTGGTACCTGTGCTTCGCCTGAGTATTGCCTTGACCCTTGCTACCAGTTCCTTTCCATCGAATGGCTTGACTATATAATCATCTGCCCCGAGTTCCAGTCCAAGGACCTTGTCAAAGGTCTCCCCCTTCGCCGAAAGCATAATTATGGGAACCGTACTGTTCTTCTTGATTGTGCGGCACACTTCCCAGCCATCCATTCCCGGCATCATTATATCCAGGATAATAAGGTCCGGCCTGGATTCCTCGAAGATCCTGATACCTGTATGACCGTCATATGCAGTCATTACCCCATACTCTTCTTTTTTAAGATACAGGGCTACAAGTTCGCATATGTTTTCATCATCATCGATTATGAGTATATTTACATTTTGCTCCACGTATGCCTCCCGCTCTGTCTGCTGCTGAAGTAATCAAGATAAGCTTCCAATGAACGAACTGCTGATCTGATATCTGAATACACCGGCAGACTGCCTTTCTCCATCAGGCCTACAAACTCACCATAGAATTCGCTTGCATTGACAGATACCACAAGGGGTTTATCATATTTTTCATATATCCTTACCAACACATTGGCAAGTGAATTTTCATCGCCGCAGGTATCCGGAGTTGATTTTATATTCTCAACATGGGGTACGACACCGACTATCACGGCATCTACGTTTTCATCCTCCATGAAGGCTTCTATGAATTCACCGTACATTACATCATCGGTCATTGGTGTTACATCTATGATTGCATTCCTTGTATCGGCAAGTCCATGGAAATTAATTTTGTTCAGTCTTTCCAGGGTTTCGTCTGTGACCCTGACAGGTTTCAGCCTTCCCAGCTCATCGGATGCAATGGTTGCCTCGAAGCCTGCATTCAAAACCCCTCCGACCCTCATGCCCCCGGTCTTCTTGTCCGCCAGCAGAGAAAATACCTTAATGCAGTCCATGAACTGCGTTGCATCCTCGGTAAGGATTACACCCGCCTGCAGACAGGCAGCCTTGAATGTGTCGTAATCACCTGTCATGGCAGCTGTATGGCTCTTTGCGGCCTGTGCTCCTGCTTCCGTCTTTCCGCCTTTGTAAACTATGACTGGTTTTGTGCTTTCCCTGGCCAGGTCAAAGAACAGACGGCCTTCCCTTTCATCGAATCCTTCGACATACACGGATATGACCTTTATTGAATCATCAGCCATGAAATACTTCAGAAGATCGGTAATCTTGACATCATATTTGTTGCCGAAGCTTGCCACCGCCTTGAATACAGGATTGTTCACAAGCTTGTCTATCATCGTTATTGCCATTCCGCCGCTTTGAGTAAGCAGTGCTGTGTTGCTGTTCTCATCGGAAGTCAGCCTCAATCTGTTTTCTTCGATGAAAAGGGTGTTGACTCCCCTGCCCTTTTCCTGTGAGCCATAATAAACACCCATACAATTGGGCCCGATGATACGCATGCCCTCCGGTTTGGTTTCATCAAGCATTGCCGCGAACTCTTTGTAACCGATGTCCGAAGGGATACCGGGAATCATAACCATGGCTCCGGGTTTTCTTTTCCCCATGTTTTTCAGAAAGTCAGGGACTGATGCAGCCGGAGCTGCATAAACGGCAAGATCAACATCCTGGGGCAGGTCATCAAGGTTCTGGTACATCCTGTATTCCTTGCCCCCTATCCTGGTACTGCCCTCCCTGAGATTTATGCAATACAGGTCGGTTCTGTCCAGTTCATGGAGAAGATTTGCAATTTCCCTTCCCATGCTGTATTTGGATTCGTTCCTTGAAACACCTATTACAGCCACACCGTTGGGTTTGAAGAATGCATCAATGTTGGTTATATCAGCTTCCAGCTTGCTTTTGAAATTCGATTCCTCAAAGGTCATGTAACCGTCAACGGCAACAAATCGTCCGCTTTTTGAAAATACAAATGGATTTACATCCATGCTGAGTATATGGTATCTGACTTCAGCATCTGAGACATCGGAATATCTGTGGGCCAGCTTGCTTATTATCTCCGCCGACCTTGCAATAAGGTCCTTGTACTCAGGATGACCTATTTCATTGAATTTATTTATGATTTTCAATGAACCTGCAAGTTCCCCGGACTCCTCCTTTGTCAGGTGAGGAAGGAATAGATTTGCAGGATCATAATATTTTGCAAAGAACTCCGCATCATCTCCACCCTTGCTCAGGGTTACCACAGGGCCGAATGCATTGTCATTCTTGACGCCTATCAGCAATTCATTTCCCAGGCTCTGGGTGAAATCCACGAACTCCACTATCAAGAATCCTTCAATCAGAGGTTTTTCGTCCTCACTGAAGTGACTGAGCACTGTTTCCTTCATTCTCTGAAGAACAAACTGAACAAACAATGTTTCTGAATTATTTATTACCTTGACCCCGCCGAGTTTCTGCTTGTGGGCAATATCTCTGGAAACAATCTTGATGACTATCCTGTCACCGAATTGCATCAGTATTTCCTCAGTTGCATGCTCAGGTTTTTCAACGAAGACATAATGAGGCACATCCAGTCCTGCATTCCCGAGAATATCATAGACCTCGTGCTCAAAAAGCATGTTCCTGCCGTCTGCAGCCGCTTTCTCAAAAACAGTATCTATCCTCTTGTATACATCTGCTCCCAAAGACATAGTACCCTCCCATGTATGAAATTGTAGGTTCTCCCTTTACATTATCCACAAATTCACCTCCCTTGGCAACACACCCCTCCCATGTAATGCGCTCCCCATGTCCGCAGCACGCCCATGCCATTGCAAATTATGAGATTTCAGCATGATTATTATTACCCGAAGTATTGTCAACCATTGGTGTTGTTTGGGTTGACAGCCAATTCAATGTGTGTTATTTTCCTTGCTATGAAAACACGGGATTTGATTTTCATGGCATTTTTCATAGCTCTCACGACAGTAGGCGCATTTTTAAGACTCCCCCTGCCGTTCATGAGTGTTACTTTTCAGTTGTTCTTTGCATTGCTTGCAGGGATAATACTGGGGCCTGTGCGTGGACTGCTGGCCATGACCGCATATGTACTGATCGGTCTTGCGGGTCTTCCTGTGTTCACCATGGGCGGAGGCCCCGGCTATGTCCTTCAACCCTCCTTTGGATTCATCCTCGGGTTTTTACCTGCAGCATGGCTGTCCGGCCTCGTCTATGAAAAATCCGGCCTGAAAGCAGTACATGCCATTTATCCTTCATACATCACCGGAATGATTGCTGCATATGTAATTGGAATTCCTTATTTATATCTTGTAATGAAGTATTATCTTGGAAATGAAGAAGCAACGATGATTTCTGTCACTGTATCAATGGCGTTGTATTTCATCAAGGATATTATCCTGGGTTTAGTACTGGTTTTATTCTCCCGGTTTGTTCCTTTGCTTAAGAAGTTCGCTTTCAGTCAGACCAAATCCCCCTGATGCCAGCCGTTTTCTTCCATTGCTGCAACTATATCATCAACCACAGCCCTCCAGCTTCTTCCATAGTTGCAAAAAAGCGTCCTGTCCTCAGGTGCCCTTCCCATGAGACGCTGTACGACGATACCTTTGTCAAGGTTGCGAAGGAAGAGTATTGATCTTTCAATGAAATCACTGCATTCAAGCATCTTCATTTCGCCTTCCATGAACATTTCACCAAGACGGGTACCCCTAAGTACATAAAGTGAGTGGCACTTCACCTGGGATGCACCTGTCTCATTGAGAAAACGGGCGTTTTTGGCAACCTGCGTGGAATCCTCAAAAGGAAGGTCATTTATCATATGTGCACAAAAAGGAATCCCATGGTCATTCAACAGTCCTGCAGCCTTTTCAAAATCCCTGACTGTATGACCTCTTTTCAAAATGTTGAGACTCCTGTCGCTGGAACTTTGAAGCCCCATCTCAATTACCATGTCCACACCCCTGTCCTTTGATAATCCGGCAAGGAAACGAACATGTTGTCCGTCAATGCAATCGGGTCTTGTGGATATATAGAGGGCAACGATCTTCTCCATGCATGCCTCTTCCATATATCCCATGAATCTATCTGATTCCATATATGTATTGGAATAATTCTGAAAATATGCGATGAATTTTCCGGCCTTGTATTTCTTCCCCATGTAACCGATGTTCTGCCGTATCTGCTCACTTACGGGTATTTCGGGATCCAGTGACTCAAAACCGGCGGCTTCGTCTCCACAGAAAATACAGCCGTCTGAACCTTTCGTACCATCACGGTTCGGGCAGCTGCACGGAACTGCGACAGGTATCTTGTAAACCCTGCCGCTGTATCTTTCCTTCAGGAAATCTGAAAACCTGTAATAGGGAAAATCAATTCCTGCTTTTTCCCCTGCTGATGAGGTAGGCATTTATGAACCCGTCTATCTCTCCGTCCATTACCTTCTGGACATCACCCATCTCAAAATTGGTCCTGTGGTCCTTGACCATAGTATAAGGACAGAATACATATGACCTTATCTGGCTGCCCCAGGCTATCTCCATCTGGACACCCTTCAGGTCCTCTATCTTTTCCTTTGCTTCCCTCTCCTTGATTTCCATCAGCTTGGAGTAAAGAAGTTTCATAGCTGTCTCACGGTTCTGATGCTGGCTCCGTTCTGACTGGCAGGCTGCAACAAGTCCTGTGGGTATATGGGTCAGCCTTACGGCAGAATCAGTCTTGTTGACATGCTGTCCTCCGGCTCCGGATGAACGGAATGTGTCCATCTTGATGTCCTCCGGTTTTATATCAACTTCCATGTCTGAGCTGATTTCCGGTATGACCTCCAGTGATGCAAATGAAGTGTGCCTTCTGCCTGATGAGTCAAAGGGAGATATCCTGACCAGCCTGTGAACTCCGTTCTCCGCCTTTGCATATCCATAGGCATAGGGACCTTCAATCCTTGCAGTTACACTCTTTACCCCGGCATCATCACCCGGAAGTATGTCCGTTATCACAAACCTGAATCCCCTGTTTTCTGCCCATCTTGAGTACATTCGCAGCAGCATCTCAACCCAGTCCTGGGCTTCGGTACCGCCTGCACCCGCATGGAGTGTAATGATGGCATTTTCACTGTCATGCCTGCCGCTCAGCAACGTCTGAAGTCTGACCTCATCATACCTTTTGCGGAGTTTGGACAGACCTTTTTCAAGTTCCTGCTCCATTTCTGTTCCGGGATCTTCCTCGTAAAGTTCAAGAAGTACCGTTGCATCATCATACAGTGTCTGAAGTTTTTCAAAACTACCGAGACTCCCCTTCAGCTGCTTTATCTTCTGCAGAACCTTCTGGGAGTTGTCCTGGTCATTCCAGAAGCCTTCACCTGATGCCTCTTCCTCAAGGGCAGTAATCTCATTCCTTATCTTTGATGTACCTAGACTTTTGTCTAGGTCACCTATCTTTTCCTCAAAGCCGGATATTTCCGCTCTGACCAAACTAATGTCTATCAAATTAATTTCCCTTCCTTCTTGTCAGGAATCTTTCCATTCTTTCAAGTGCTTCCTTGATATTTTCCATTGAACTTGCATATGTAGCACGCACATATCCTTCCCCGCTGTCACCGAAGGCAGTACCGGGTATGACAAGTACTTTTTCCTCCCTAAGCAATCCCTCACAGAATTCATCGCTGGTCATACCTGTGGAGGTTATATTGGGGAAGATATAAAATGCTCCCTGGGGTTCAAAGCACTTAAGACCGAGGTCCCTTACGCCCTTCAGAAGAAACTTTCTTCTCCTGTCGTATTCTCCCACCATGTCACTCACCTCGTCGTCGCAGTTACGAAGAGCCTCAATTCCGGCATACTGGGCAACCGTCGGAGCACACATCAGCGCATACTGGTGTATCTTGAACATATGCTTCACAAACCTTGCATCACCGCAGACATATCCAAGTCTCCAGCCTGTCATGGCGTGACTCTTGGAAAACCCGTTGACCAGTATCAGTCTGTCACGGATTGACGGGAATGTTGCCATTGACCTGAACTCAAATCCATAGGTGAGTTCTGAATATATTTCATCGGAAATAATAAGCAGGTCCTTCTTTTCAAGTACCCTTACTATCTCCTCAAGCTCAGGCCCGGTCATTACCGATCCCGTCGGGTTGTTCGGAAAAGGTATTATCACTGCCTTGGTTTTATTGGTGATGGCCCTCTCAAGCGCACCGGGATCAATCTTGAACAAATTTTCTTCCTTAAGAGGAAGTGATACCGGTGTTCCCCCGTTTGTAAGCACACAGCCTTTGTATGCAACAAAACTTGGTTCAGGTACGATTACTTCATCACCCGGTTCAAGTATGGCACTGAGTGCCAGGTCAATTCCTTCACTGGCACCGACAGTTACTATAATCTCATTGTCCGGGTTATAGTGAGCTTTATACTTTCTGTCAAGATAAGTTGCAATCTCTTTTCTAAGCTCCTTTATCCCTGCATTTGCGGAATAATGGGTATGACCCTGTTCCAGTGCAAAAATACCGGCTTCTCTAATACTCCAAGGTGTTACGAAATCAGGTTCACCTATTCCAAGTGAAATCACACCTTCCAGTTCATTTATCAGGTCAAAATATTTCCGTATTCCCGAAGGCGGCATTGACCTTATGCTCTCCTTGATGAATCTCTCAGGTGTTGTCATAGGACAATGGCCTCCCTGTCATCATCTTCCTTTCCCTCAAGAAGTATATTGCCGTCCTTGTATTTCTTAAGGACAAAATGGGTTGCGGTACTGAGGACCCCGTCAATTACAGAAAGCTTTTCCGATACGAACATAGCGACTTCCTTAAGACCGGCTCCTTCTACGATAACCGTCAGGTCATAGCTCCCTGACATGAGATAGCATGCCCTTACCTGGGGATACTTGTATATCCTGGCTGCCATTCTGTCAAAACCCTTGTCCCTCTGTGGAGTGAGTTTGACTTCGATCAATGCCGTAACAAAATCCCTGTCGGTTTTGTCCCAGTTGATTACAGCCTTGTAACCCCGGATGGTTCCATTTTTCTCGAATTCCGCAATGGCATCCGCTACTTCCGCTTCCGAATAACCTGTCATTGCAGTAATCTCACCTGTGGTTGCCTTGGAATTCTTCTCCAGGATTTCAAGTATCTCTCTCATAAGTCCCTCCGTATATTTTACTCATTCATACATAAAGAGAACCGGTTTTGACGGTTCTCCATATATTTGTACATCAATCTGTTCAGGCGAAGAAGTCGTCGTTTTCCTTTGAATCCTCTGCTTGCGCAGAAGCTTCGTATGCCGCTTCACTGCTATTTGCTTCTTCTGTAACTTCTTCCTCTGAACTGTTCCAGCCTTCATCAAGGATTATATTATTGACCGCCTCACTGTAACTGCTGAGGATGACAGCTGCATCAGCCTTCATCTTCATCAGCTGCTTCCTGATGTCAACAATCTTCTCCCGCTCCCTTTCAGCTGCTGCTTCAAGGTCACCTACTTCACGGGCTGCCCGATCCCTCGCTTCGGCCAGTATCTGTTCAGCTTTTTCATTGGCCTTGACCAAAGCTCCCGTTATCTTTTCTTTTTCACTCCGGATGGTCTCTTCCTCAAGCTTGAGTTCTTCATACCTGTCAGTAATTTTCATGAGCTGCTTTGAAACTTTTTCAAGTTCCATATCCTTTGCTGACAACTTTTCCTCGTAATCCTTTATCATGGTTTCGATATATGTATTGACGGCAGTCTTGTTGAATCCGAACATAGAACCGGGAAATCTTCTTCCAGCCATATCATCCCTCCGATACCCCAAATTGGGTTTACTCAAATATGAAAAATTGCATAATGATTCATTATGCAATTCATCATTTTGTGAACATATTATAAACTATAAGCTTGCTGTAATCAAGTCACTGATGACCGATGCAGGCCTCAGACCAATGAGTCTTTCCACAATTTCACCATTTTTGAAAAGAAGCATTGTAGGAATATTCATGATTCTGTAATTACCGGCTACATCGGGGCTTTTATCCACATCCAGCTTGACGAATTTTGCCTTGCCTTCAAACTGATCGGACAATTGTTCGAAGATAGGTGCCAGTGCCCTGCATGGTCCGCACCACTCCGCCCAGAAATCCACAAGAACCGGAACGTCGGAATCAAGTACAATTTCCTTGAAATCAGAACTGTTCACTTCAATAACATTTTTGCCTGCCATGTTGCAATCCTCCTTAGTATACTAATCGAATGATACCCCATGGATATCATGTCAAACATTTCAATGCTCCAGGATACCGAGTGCGTTGGTCCTGCAGATCTTCATATATGCGTCATCGGAAAGTTTTCCAAGGGCATTCATCTCATCAAGCCAGGATCCGAGCTGAAATTCGACAGATGGTGAACTCACATCTGTTCCATAGAACAATCTGTCCTGGAATCGCTCCATGAACCACAGTCCGAAATCAATGTCCCTCATCACGGCATTCTGACCGCTGCCTGCTGACAGATCCCCGAGCAGATTGGGATAGTTCTCAAACAACTCCACCAGTCTTCCCGGTTCAACCTTTCCCGCAGGATACTGTCCCCTTGTTTCTTCCGTTACATCCCTGCCTATCTCCGACCAGAAGAACTGGGAATGTCCCAGTATCCTGAGTCTCGGGTATTTGTCAAGGAGAGCTTCCAGCCTTGGCAGCCCGAGGTCGTCAACTATTCCATAGTAACCGCCCACCTGCGGAGCAATATGAATGGTAACAGGCATGTCGCATTTTGCACAATGGTAGAAAAGATTGTCAACAAGAGGGTCATCAATATAGTAATTGAAAGTTACTTCTCCTACGCCCTTTGCTCCCAGCTTTTTATAGAAATCAAGGAAATATGAAAAATCGGTATCAGGTGAATTCTTTCCCATCGTGGGATGAAGGTTGCAGAACCAGTAGAATGTTTCAGGGTAATCCTGTGCAAGCTGGTATGCTTCTTCGTTGGATTGGATATGAAAACCGAACTCCGGGGATATCCCGGTCATAATGACACCCTTTTCTATGCCCCAGAGGTCATACTTCTCCCTTATCTGCTCCGGTGAAGCATAATGCTCATTGTTTCTGGGTCTTCTGAGCATCTGCACTGCCCTGGTGTGTACATGGATATCGATTTTCTTCATTACTGTCCCCTTGATAAAAAGTCTGCCCGGAACTTATTCTAACACATAAATAGCTTTGATTTGTACCATTTATCTGGGATATACTACATAAAAAGTGTTTTATGCACGATTGAAAGTGTCAGCTGCAAGTCAAGTCCATAATTGTGTGTAAATTCTCCTCCGGAAAAATTCATATTGCTACACCTTCCCGAGGGTTCATGGCCGTGGGTCGGTCTTTTACATAATCATGATATTCTTCCATATTGAAATATTTCCTGCCACTTATCCATTTCTCATGCTGTTCCATCAGCAATGCTCCCAATAGTCTGATTATTGATTTCTCATTCGGGAATATCCGGATTACACGCTCACGTCTCCTGATTTCCTCATTCAGCCTTTCAATGCAGTTTGATGTCCTCAGCCTTTTCCTGTAGTGCTCCGGTAGTGAAAAAACTGCAGTTATATCATCAAATGAATCATCAAGCAGTTTCATGGCCTTTGGGAACTCCTTCTTGTACCTTGCGACCATATCTGTTTTTCTGACAAGAGCACTGTCTTTGTCTGGTGCATTGTATATGTCAGTGAGATGTGCCTTGACCTCAGCTTTCCTTGTGTTTGGAACCTTGTCCAGCAGATTCTTTGAAAAGTGGGTCTGGCATCTCTGCCAGGATGCATTATGGAACTGTTTCTTTATTGCATTTACAAGCCCCATATGGCTGTCACTTGTCATAATGTCAATGTTTGAAAGACCTCTGTCCTTAAGGGATATGAAAAACTTGTTCCATGACTCTTCGGACTCAGTGTCATCCACTGCAAATCCTATGATTTCCCTGTGTCCGTCAGTGATAATACCTATAGCTATCATTAGTCCCTTGTTCCTTACTATGTTGTTTTCCCTGGCCCTTGTGTACAAAGCATCAACTATTACAAAGAGGTAACTCTTATCAAGTGGTCTGTTCCTGAATTCAGCTACGATTGGATCCAGTCCCAGGCAAAGAGCCGATACAGTTGATTTGGAGAACTCAGTGCCGCAAAGCTGCTGTGTAATCTCCTTTACCTTTCTTGTAGAGACACCATTGATTACCATTTCCATCATGGATAGTACCAATGCCTGCTCGCTGCGCTGGTATTCATGGAAGAGCGTGGTAGAGAAGTTTCCGTTTCTCAACCTGGGAATGGCCAGGGTGAGCTGTCCGATGCGCACGTTCATGCTTCTGTCCCTCGTACCGTTCCTGTATGCGTTCCTGTCGTCAGATCTCTCATACTTCTGTGCTCCTATTTGTTCAGTTGCCTGAGCGTCCAAAACCTGGTTCAGGACCTTCTGCACCAGGTTCGCAAATGCCTTGTCTTTTGAATCTCCTGTAAAAAGCCCTTTAATATCTTCTCCATTCAGTGTAATATTGAATTGAGTCACGGTCTGAGTACCTCCTGTATTATTTATTTGTTATCGATTTAATTATACCGAAGGTCTCAGACTTTTTCTCTGAGTGAATTTACACCATTATATGGACTTTATCAATATTAACAGTTAAAATAATCTATGCAATTAAATACTTAGGCAAAAAAGTATACTATATCAGCATAACAATAATTTAAATCTACTCCGTATACTTTATTAGTAATAGCAGTTGCGACTTCATATCCTTCAGAGTATCCTTGTCCTAAATGCTCTCCATAAGGACCGAAGAGATCTACCGCCACATAAATATACTCATCATCACAATCCACTGTACCCCATCCACGACACCAAGTTGGATTATATCCACCATAAACACCGTAATCCACATCAAGCGCAAACACCGATCCAACTACTGTAAATGAAAGTAACAATACAATAATCAGAATAATTCCTATTCTTTGTTTCATTCTCTTTCCCCTTTCAAAATAATAACACTTGAAACATTGCTATCATCTATACCACTTTAATTTGATCTATAATTATATGTTGTAGTTTTTCCCATCCTTCCATTTATTTCCTCTAAAACTGATACCGCACCCATTCGGATAAAGTTTGTCTTATATTGCTTTATTGAGTCCTCAAGAAGAATATTTGAATCCAGAAAAGCTTCAATCCCATTAACATCATTAAATCTAAAATAACCAGCTTCAACATTAGTTGATCTAGTAAAAATCTGATTAAACACATTCTGTACATAAATCATACTACTTCTTAATGATTCAATTTTCTGCAGGCTCTCACCATTATACGATAAGCCTTGTGATATTAAGCTGTTTGGTTTGATTGGTTTTAAGTCAGTAAAATTTCCTTTTTCAGGTAAAAAGGTATAAATCTCATCATTTATTATTCTGTAATCAATGTTCTCAATACCAAAAGTAAAATCTAATGAGTAATCATCATCTGTAAAAATATTGTTGAATAAATACACCGTTTCATTAATATTTTCGATGTTTTTAGGGAACAAATAGAATGACAAATCACTTCGCACCTCACATACAAATTTGTCATTAATCCCTGTTAAACAGTACCCATTAACACTGTTATATTGCTTATCTTCATTATAGAGATATAGATTAAAATCATCCGAGTTTGCCGAATATATATAACGATACTCTGAGGCAAAATCCTTGCTAATATTGTCTAAGTTCTCGATAAATACATTTCTTGTTTGGTCAATTGCAGGGTCAAACATATATCTATATCCATATATTGCCATCAAGTCTTCTCCGATTAAATTCCTGAGAAATTCGAGGGCTTCCTGTGAATTGTCAGAAAATACACCATCCTCAAAAGAATCCGTGAGAGGATTAAATGAAACTGTTGTATTAAATTCAGTGTTAAAATAAACTCCATATGCGCGCATAATATCAGATGTACTTTGCGCTAAATATGGCCTACTTATACACAATGGATAATATAATAATTCCCCTTCATAATTATCCTTGCTCCTGCGAAGGTAGTCATAAAACTCGCTTAAGGTTTCTGGGACATTTAGATTAAGTTTGTTGAGAATTTCAGCATTGTAATAACGAGGAACAGCATATTTATTTTCTATGGTTGGTACAGCATATATTGCTCCATCTATCGTTAGTGCATCAATGTAATCACCGTTGACATACTGGTCCCATCCATAGTACTCATAATAATCGCTTAAGTCGTAAGCCAAATGTGCTTTACTGTAGTCAAGAATGTCTGTATTGAATTGATATACTTGTCCTCTTTGGTAGCTTAAATATAAAATGCCTGTGGGATCTACTTCAAGAAGATTTTCTGGGCTAATTCCTGAATAATCAATATAAATCTCCTTATCAAATTTTTCTTTTATATATTTTTGCCAGTTATCAATGGCTTCATAATCTCCCCATTTATATACAGGGTAGATAATTGACAAGTTATTGATATATTCACTAGGAACCACATTTTTATCCTCAACATTTACATTAGGTATTTTAGTAATATCGGGATTTTGTTCTTTACTGCCACAAGCAACCATTGATACAATAATGACCAATATAATATATATTAATACTTTTTTCACTCATTGCCTCCACTAAAATATTGATGGTAGCATAGAATTATTATTTAAACATCCAATATGGGGCATTTACATAACAATAGTTAGGGTCATACCCCCAAACCCTAGGTGTATCTGCCGTAGCCCATCCAAAGCCTTCGCCATCATCCTGAGCTAATAACCAATTAGAACCAACCAGTCTTAGTTCTGCTGTTATATATATGTAGTAACTTGGGAAATAACCTATTTCTGCCCATCCAGCTACCCAATAATCATCTTCGACTTGGTCATATGCGCCATAAGCCCAAAAGTGATATCCATCTGTTGCAGAAACTGTCGACATAAAAGAAAACACAACAGCAATCAAAATAAACAATATTAATATTTTTTTCATATTTTCCCCTTCTCTCAATTTGCTTTTATTTCTATACTACCACCATTTATAGTATAGCGTATGATTACTTACTAGTCAATTAATTTTATTTCTTCTGTTTCTAAACGAAAGATGATATCTAATAAGTGTATTTTTACTCCTTATGACAAGTGTAATACTCCTCCCATATGTTCATTTTTTGAAAATTAACTAGAATCCTTCGATTTAATTTAGTGTCCAAGCCCTTTATCCGTATTCACCTTCTAAGATTCTAAATCTTACAATGACTGTAAATTTATATAGGCCATATTCATATGAACTTTTAATACAATTAACTTATAAAAAAACACTCTTATTATAGGAATCTCCAGATAAGAGTTAGTAATGGTGGTGCGCTGATAATCTTATCCTACGTTTCAGTTCGAAAAAGTACAAATAGCAAATAGCATCAGACACTGTTTCATGCCCTAATCCTATTAATTAGCCAGAAAATATAGAAATCAGTTTTAAACTTACTATTATTTTTAAAGCTATTGTATTTTAACGTATATATATCTATAATTATATTGAATTTATTTTACATTGACTACCATTTCTTTATAACGAGGAATAAATAGTTAAGTCCATATTTGTGTGTAAATTCTCCTCCGGAAAAATTCATATTGCTACACCTTCCCGAGGGTTCATGGCCGTGGGTCGGTCTTTTACATAATCATGATATTCTTCCATATTGAAATATTTCCTGCCACTTATCCATTTCTCATGCTGTTCCATCAGCAATGCTCCCAATAGTCTGATTATTGATTTCTCATTCGGGAATATCCGGATTACACGCTCACGTCTCCTGATTTCCTCATTCAGCCTTTCAATGCAGTTTGATGTCCTCAGCCTTTTCCTGTAGTGCTCCGGTAGTGAAAAAACTGCAGTTATATCATCAAATGAATCATCAAGCAGTTTCATGGCCTTTGGGAACTCCTTCTTGTACCTTGCGACCATATCTGTTTTTCTGACAAGAGCACTGTCTTTGTCTGGTGCATTGTATATGTCAGTGAGATGTGCCTTGACCTCAGCTTTCCTTGTGTTTGGAACCTTGTCCAGCAGATTCTTTGAAAAGTGGGTCTGGCATCTCTGCCAGGATGCATTATGGAACTGTTTCTTTATTGCATTTACAAGCCCCATATGGCTGTCACTTGTCATAATGTCAATGTTTGAAAGACCTCTGTCCTTAAGGGATATGAAAAACTTGTTCCATGACTCTTCGGACTCAGTGTCATCCACTGCAAATCCTATGATTTCCCTGTGTCCGTCAGTGATAATACCTATAGCTATCATTAGTCCCTTGTTCCTTACTATGTTGTTTTCCCTGGCCCTTGTGTACAAAGCATCAACTATTACAAAGAGGTAACTCTTATCAAGTGGTCTGTTCCTGAATTCAGCTACGATTGGATCCAGTCCCAGGCAAAGAGCCGATACAGTTGATTTGGAGAACTCAGTGCCGCAAAGCTGCTGTGTAATCTCCTTTACCTTTCTTGTAGAGACACCATTGATTACCATTTCCATCATGGATAGTACCAATGCCTGCTCGCTGCGCTGGTATTCATGGAAGAGCGTGGTAGAGAAGTTTCCGTTTCTCAACCTGGGAATGGCCAGGGTGAGCTGTCCGATGCGCACGTTCATGCTTCTGTCCCTCGTACCGTTCCTGTATGCGTTCCTGTCGTCAGATCTCTCATACTTCTGTGCTCCTATTTGTTCAGTTGCCTGAGCGTCCAAAACCTGGTTCAGGACCTTCTGCACCAGGTTCGCAAATGCCTTGTCTTTTGAATCTCCTGTAAAAAGTCCTTTAATATCTTCTCCATTCAGTGTAATATTGAATTGAGTCATGTCTGAGTACCTCCTGTATTTTTGTTTTTTCTCAATTTAATTATACCGAAGGTCTCAGACTTTTCTCTGAGTGAATTTACACCATTATATGGACTTTATCCAGCTGCATTAAATACTTTAAGAGGTGACACATGAAAAGATATCCGGCAGTAATAATGGCAACGGCAGTAATACCCTGGGACAATGATTATAAATTCATCCGGGATAGTTTCACAAGGCAGGTTGAGCACCTGTGCAACAATGGAATCAAAAACATCTACCTGTTCGGAACCGCCGGAGAAGGTCATGCGGTCAGCAACAGACAATTCAGTGAAATCACTGCATGCTTCAAGGACCTGTCCGGAAGCCTGGGTTTCACACCCATGGTGGGGCTGATTGACCTTTCAGTGCATAGAATGCTTGAAAAACTGGATATTGCATATTCCATGGGAATCCGTGAATACCAGTTTTCCCTTCCTTCATGGGGAAGCCTGAACGACAAGGAAGTGGATGACTTCTTTGATGTATTGCTGGGCTCCCGGCCTGACTGCCTGTTCCTCAATTATAATCTCAGCCGGACAAAGCGATTCCTGGAACCTTCGGAATTGTTCCGGCAGGCTGAAAAACACAATAATTTTGCAGCAGTTAAATATACCAGAGGTTTGCCTGAAGACTTCATCGCCATAGCAGAATCCAATACACCGCTCCAATTCTTTGTAACAGAAAAGAATTTCATGGAATTGTCACGGCTCACTGAGTGCGGTCTTCTTATGTCCGTGGGTAATTCAGACCTTAGGCGTGCAGTACAATTGGTCAGGCTGTGTATGACGGGCAGACATGACGAAGCGCAGGTCCACTTTGATGTCTTCATGAAGATTCGGGACGAATTACTGAAAGCCGTTGATTTTCCGGCCATCGACAGTGCTTATGATAAGTTATTTACAAAACTCGAGATTGAAGATTTCCCGTTGAGACTGCTGCCACCCTACCAATATACGACTGATGAGGCTTTTGGGATTTTCAGGGATGCTGCAGCTTCAATCCTTGGCCAGAACCCTTTGGATTGATTCAACAGCGGCAACAACCCGTCTTGCAGGACACGCTATGTTCAGCCTTATGAAGCCTCTTCCTTCTTCTCCGAAGATACTGCCCGGGTCCACCAGCAGCCCTTCCAGACGTTCAAGGTCTTTTGCAAACGCCATGTCATCATTGACGCCTGCATTTCCAAGGTCAAGCCAGGCGAGATACGTACCTTCCGGTATGATGAAACCCATTCCCGGGATTTTTTCCTGCAGACATTCCTTAAGAAGCCTGAAATTACCATCTATGTACCTGCTTACCTGCTCGAGCCATTCAGCTCCGTTATCATATGCGGCAATATATGCTTCGGCACTCAGTGGATTTGTCATTCCAAGGCTGAGGATGCCATATGCCCGGTTCTTCCAACGTTCCTTAAGTTCCTGGTTTTCAATTATCACCACTGAAATTGCCAGACCCGGTATATTGAAGGTCTTGCTGGGAGCGGTAAGTGTAATGGTATTCATCCTGTCCCCGGCCAGGGCTGCAGGTGTGAATTCAGTTCCATCCCTTGTAATGTCCATATGTATTTCATCACTGACAAGAAGAACATCATTTTCACTGCACAATCTTCCGACTTCATGCAATTCCTGTTCTGTCCAGACACGTCCCACCGGATTATGCGGCGAACACAATATCATAAGCTTATTGGCAGGATCCATGACCATGGCTTCCAGGTCTGCAAAATCCATGGAATATCTTCCGCCATGGCAAATAAGTGGATTTACCACAACCCTTCTTCCGGCTGCCTCTATTGTCTTCCTGAAGGGATAGTATACAGGAGTCTGTATTATTATTCCGTCACCCGGCTCAGTGAATTCACTGACAGCTACTCCCAGGGATGTCACAACACCCGGTGCTACCAGTACATCATTGCATGCCGGACTCCATCCATATCTTTTTGATATCCAATTACAGATAGCACCGGGAACCTTATCCCTGTCAAACAATGAGTAACCATAGACCGGATGTGCCGCTCTTTTTTCAATTGCACTGACTATCGGTTTGGCACAGGGAAAATCCATGTCCGCAACCCACATGGAATTTACTTCTCCATCGTAGCGAACATGTCCCATCCTGAAGTTCCGGTCCCATTTCAACGAAGCAGTGTTGCTTCTGTCAGGCATCCGGTCAAAATCATATTTCATATCAGATTTTAAGTCCTTCTTTAATTCTTCTGACTGCTTCCACTGTATTTTCCCTGGTTCCAAATGCAGTCAACCTGAAATATCCTTCGCCACTGGGACCGAATCCGGAACCCGGTGTCCCGACTACATTCACTTCGTTCAGCAGCTTGTCAAAGAGCTCCCATGAAGTCATTCCTGCGGGTGTTCTGAGCCATATGTAAGGAGCATTTATACCACCATAGACTTCCAGACCTATTTCCCTGAGGCCCTCACGGATTATAGATGCGTTTTTCATGTAATATGCTATGGTTTCTGCCGTCTGCTTCTTGCCTTCCTCAGTATATACGGCAGCAGCACCCTTTTGGATAATATATGATACCCCATTGAACTTGGTGCTTACGCGCCTTGCCCACAGTTTGTTTATTGAAACCTCACTCCCGTCAGACGACTTTGCCATGAGTTCCTTCGGAACAACTGTATAAGCACATCTTGTTCCTGTGAACCCGGCTTTCTTGGAATAACTTCGAAACTCGACGGCAACCTTCTTTGCCCCATCTATTTCGAATATTGACCTTGGTACGTCATCCTCTGAGATATAAGCCGCATAAGCAGCATCATATAAAATTATGGAGCCGTTCGCAGATGCATAATCCACCCACTTCTTCAGTTCATCCCTGCCCAGTGTCGTACCCGTGGGATTGTTGGGAGAACAAAGGTAAATGATATCCGCACTTTTTGAAGGCAGTTCCGGCTTGAAATTATTTTCAGCAGTACAAGGCATGTAAATGACATTGCTCCACCTGCCGTCAATGAAGTCGCCTGTTCTTCCGGCCATGGCATTTGTATCGACATATACAGGATATACCGGGTCTGTAACGGCTATTGTATTGTCAGTCCCGAATATTTCCTGAAAATTTCCTGTATCACACTTGGCTCCGTCACTGACGAAGATTTCGTCCTGATCCAGTTCAACCCCTCTGCTTCTATAATCGTTTTCGATTATTGCATTTATAAGAAAATCGTAACCCTGGTCAGGCCCATAACCCTTGAATGTTTCTCCCTTTGACATGTCGTCGACCGCATTGTGCAATGCCCTTACAATCTCTTCGTTCAAAGGCTGTGTTACATCACCTATTCCCAGGCTGATTACATTCGCACCCGGATTCGAAGCCTTGTACTTGTTGACCCGGTTCCTGATTTCTGCAAAGAGATAATTGCCAGGCAGTTTCAGATAGTTCTCGTTGATTTTAAGCATTTTGCCCCCTGTTATATATTGATTTCACCTTCAAAGACCGTTACTGCTGGTCCGGTCATATAAACATGATTGTCTTCTTCATTCCACTCGATTTCAAGGTCACCGCCCAGAAGCCTTACAGTATTGGTTCTGGGAGACTTACCGTTGAGAACCGATGCTACAAGCACTGCGCAGGCCCCGGTTCCGCATGCCAGTGTCTCACCCGAGCCTCTTTCCCATACCCTCATCCTGAGTGTACCGTCCTCAAGGACTTCCACGAACTCGGTATTGATTCTTTTGGGAAACAGCACGTGGTTCTCCATGAGCGGTCCTTCTTTTTCAATGTCAATTGAATCCACTGAGCCCACATATGTGACAGCATGTGGATTTCCCATGGAGACACAGGTAATGTTGTATTTTGCAATATCTGTGCTGATAGTCCTGTCAATACAAGTGCTTCCATCAAATGAAACAGGTATCGAAGCCGGTTCAAGTATAGGTTCACCCATGTCTACCCGGGCTTCATAAACCAAACTGTCTCTTACACTCAGCTGCAGTATCTTTATGCCTGCAAGGGTTTCGATTTCAACGGTTTCCTTTTTCGTCAGCCCCTTGTCATATACGAATTTTCCTACGCATCTTATACCATTGCCGCACATTTCACCTTCAGAACCGTCTGCATTGAACATCCTCATCCTGAAATCAGCCTTATCAGATGGACATACCAGAATCAGCCCGTCACTGCCTATCCCGAAATGTCTGTCACTTACAAATACGGCAACCTTTGAAGGATCCTCAATGGTTTCCGTCATACAGTTGACATAAACATAATCGTTGCCTATTCCATGCATCTTTGTAAACTTCATTTTTCTTCCTTTCGGTCCGGGTCCAAAATGATTTCATCCATTATACTAAAGGGTATTTCAATCTTCAATGATAACTTTGTCCCGACCTGTGTTCTTTGCATCATACAAAAGCATATCTGCCCTTTTAAGGGACTCTTCAACATCACCGTTGTATTTTGCGATTCCTCCGCTGATTGTCACATCAATTGAATCCTTCAGAATCTTTCTGAACTCAGCTACCTTGCCCGATATTACCTTCTTGTCACATCCTGCTCCTATTACAAGGAATTCATCTCCACCGAACCGGATGCTGGTCATATCCTCAAATATGGAGGTCATTGCTTCAGCCACCTTGATCAATATCCTGTCTCCTTCGGAATGACCGAGTTTGTCATTGATGGTCTTGAATCTGTCGATGTCAAATATGAACAGGCAGACATGGGCATCCGATTCCTGCAGTTCAGCCAGCCTTTCCTTTAAATAACGGCGGTTGAAAATCCCTGTCAGGGTGTCATTCTTTGATATTTCCTCCATCTCCCTCGATAAACCAAGTGCCCTGTCCCGCTCCCTTCTGTGTTCGTTGGATGTCCATAAGGCCAGTGCTGCTATGAGAAGCAGTATTACAGGTATATTGGTAAGCCAGTCAAGAAACATATCATTGTCCGATACAACAGGAAAAATTTCAGGCACAAAGTAGTTCAAAAGCATGAGCACCTGTGCAATAACTATATAGGATGCAATGAAGAAAATACGAACTTTTCCATAGAAAGAATAAACAATTGCGAGCAGAAGAACAATCATGTATGGTATTGCTGCGGTTCTCAGTCCACCGCTAAGAATGAAAAGTGCAGGGAAAATTGCATATATGGTAAGAACAAAGCTGACATTCTTTATGACCCTCCTGTTCTTTTCCCTTCTGTTGTAAAGAATCATTATTCCCGCTATGAATAATATGAATGCAATCCACTTTATGTTCTTCTCAAATGGAATACCTGAAACAATGTTCATAAGGACAACCACAAGTGATGACAGGATCATCGTCAGATAGACAAAGGTCACCATTCTTTCTTCCAACGGATAATTGCTGTCAAAGAGATACTTCTTCATGATGATTCCCTCACTTTTGAACATTATATTACCGACAGGTGGTTTTGGCAATAATATAAGCATTCTTATTGACAATGATTTTCAATAAGACTATACTATTGACAGACGGTAAACGGAGGTAACTGAAGTGAGAAACGGCAGACATCGCTGCGGAAGATATAGTGTTTCCAGACTGCCAAGGAACATAAGGGTCTGTAAGAGTATGGAATGCTATGGTATTCGTCCCGGTGCTGATATCCAGATACATAATGTAACAAAATCGGGTATTATTCTATACGTTGACGGTGTCAGGGTTGCCCTGTCCCATGATGTTGCCGGAGAACTGGGTCTATGCGAGAAAAAGTAACAAAACGAGGAGCCATAGCCCTTCTAGGCGCTCCGAATTCCGGAAAAACCACTTTATTCAACAGACTTACGGGCAGACATGCACAGACCGGCAACTGGCCGGGTGTTACGGTTGACATCAAGTTCGCACAATTGAAGGAATCCCAGGATTTTGACATATATGACCTTCCCGGAGTATATTCCCTTCACAATTCATCTTCCCCGGAGGAACTTACAGCTCAGAAATATCTTAATTCAGGCAGTATTTCAGGTGTCCTCTGCATGGTTTCCGCTGACCAGCCAAGAATAGGTATATCATTGGCACTCCATGTGCAGCAGCACGGAATACCGGTGGCAATTGCCTTGATCAGGAATGATTATCTG
The DNA here is from genome assembly GCA_036743175.1 of Bacillota bacterium. GTDB lineage: Bacteria > Bacillota > Clostridia > DUPQ01 > DUPQ01 > JAFGQE01. The sequence continues at coordinate 133,837 of DAINQB010000001.1, forward strand.
AAGAAACACAAGGGTCATCTGGATATTGATAAGCTGACTGAACTGACCGGAATACCCGTTGTCGTACTGCCAAAACCATCCAGGATGAATCCCCGGAGAATTATGGAAGAAAGCGGTCTCAATAATTTGGCACGCAATGATACTCCCGGTAACATCACTGACTGCAGGATAGACATGGAAAAGGTCAATGATATCCTTTCGAAAGTCTTTACTCCTCCCCATACCGACAAGGTTACCCTTGCACTGGATTCATTGCTTTTAAGACAGTTTCCATCAATGGCTTTGTTCATCATGCTTCTTCTGCTTGTCATGTTCCTTGCCTTCGGTCCTCCGGGCACTTTACTAACAGGTATAACTGAAAACTGGATATTCAATACCGGTGAGAAAATTGCATCCTGGCTGATGAGTATGAATACTTCGGAGTGGCTGGTTTCCCTTATACGCGATGGAATCATCGCTGGTGTAGGCGGTGTACTTGTCTTTGTCCCCCAGTTCTTCGTCTTGTTTCTTCTGATGGGTTTGCTTGAGGCAAGCGGTTATATGGCAAGGGCGGCATTCATCCTTGACCCTCTCATGAAAAAGATCGGGTTGAGCGGAAGAGCAGTGATTCCATTCATTCTTGGATTCGGCTGTACGGTTCCCGCGCTGGTTTCTACACGGGCCCTTCCAAAAAGGGACAGGTTCATAGTAATGGCTGTTGTCCCCTTTGCATCCTGCGGTGCGAGGCTGCCCGTGTATGCGGCGTTTGCTGCGGTTTTCTTCCCCGGGGGAAAATGGTTTCTTATACCGGCCCTGTACTTCGGAGGAATTCTTGTAGCGGTTCTGGTTTCTTCTATATATTCAAAAATCAAAGGGAAGGACAACTACCCCTTCATAATGGAACTTCCAAGCTACAGACTGCCGGGAGCCGGTGAGCTTCTTGGTTATGCCGGGAGACAGGCCCTTACTTTTATAAAGAAAGCCGGTACAGTGATATTCCTTGCCTCCATGGTAATATGGTTCCTTATGTCATATGGACCCTCGGGACAGGCTTTGGAAGCCTCTGAAAGCTATCTTGCATATGCAGGTAATTTCATGGCACCTGTGCTGGCCCCGCTTGGATTTGGTTCATGGAGGGCCGCAACGGCTTTGCTTACAGGAATAGTTGCCAAGGAAGCGGTTATAGGCACCCTTTCGATTCTTGGCGGCGGCAGCGGTATATCGGCAGCACTGGGCAGTATATTCACAGCAAGGTCCGCTCTTTCGTTCCTTGTATTTGTTTTACTATATATCCCCTGTATTGCAGCTCTGTCCACTTTGTGGGGTGAGCTTGAGAAAAAATTTCAGATTCTTTACATACTGGCAGGTCAGCTTTTTATAAGCTATTCCATGTCCGCCCTTGTGTATATGATATTTGGATTTGTTGCGGGTAGTTGATATGGATATAATATTGATAGTGCTACTCTCTATATGTGTTTTACTGGCAGTGGTTGCATTGCTTTCATCCCGTCGAAGGGGAAAGTGTGCGTCCTGCCCGTATTATGACAGCTGTCCCCGTTTGAAATGTGCGGATTCTCCCGAAAAAGGAAGTGATGAAATTGAAGGATCTTCTTAATAACAGCAATATGCGATGGACTTCCCAGAGACAGACCATATATGAAGAAGTTCAGAAAACAAAGGGTCATTTCTCAGCTGAGGAAATCTATAAGAAACTGCTGGACCAGGGAGGCAACATAGGTCTGTCAACAGTATACAGAACCCTTCAGCTCCTTGTAGACAGGAAGGTATTGTCACAGCTGCCCACAGATGACGATACTGCATTATATGAGTGCGATGACGGAAGTCTCCATGGCCATCATCACGTGCACTGCATCAGTTGCGGCAAAACAATTGAATTACACATAGACAAGCTGGATGAAATAGAAACCCACATCAAAAAAACACATGACTTTGAAATAATTGGCCATACGGTAATATTCAACGGAATTTGCCCTGCATGCCGTAGGAAGGGAATCAAATGAGAGGGATGAAGATTCTGTATAGAAGCACTTCCCACAGTCTCAGTTCACTGTCCAGTTCCTTTCTGAAATCCCTGAAGAAAGTCCTCATCGCCAGATAGTTTTCCTGTTCAATTTCTTCATCGGAATACAGTATCCTGTAATATGTCCTTGTAAGGTCCTTCATGGATACCTTACCCATATAAAATGTTTCGTCTATCTTTTGGGCATGTTCCATAAGCGTCTTCCCTCTGCCTTGCCGTATTCCCTTGACGCCAAGCATTTTAAGAAGAATCCTGTATCCCGCCTTGAACTGAGTACGGTTTTTGATGCTGAAGAAGAAAATCAGTCTGCCGATATATATGAGAAGGTTAAGCATGAAATATGCTCCTGCCGCAATAAGTATTATGCCAAATGTTCCGATACTCTTTCCATCAGGTTCCGTGTCTCCGCCTGCAATATCAGGAAATTCGGTTATGTCATCCTTGTCAAGTTCATCTGCATGGGGGTCGAATGCAGGGTCATCAGGAATGAACTCACCCCGGTCAGCATCACCTGTCCTGACACTGCTCAGTATCAGATTGTATGGTGATGTGGGTTCGAATGGAAGCCACCCTATTCCCTCGAAATAAACCTCAACCCACGCATGTGCATTGGAGTTCAATACTGCATACCGGTTTCCTTCGGTTGCTGCATAAGGGGTGGCAAAGCCTTCCACATATCTGGACGGCAGTCCTATGCTCCTTACAAGCACGGACATTGCAGTGGCATAATAAGTGCAGTACCCTTCTTTTGTATCAAACAAGAACCAGTCAACGAAGTTTCGGTCATCGGGCACATTCGCAACAGTCAGATTGTATGTATAGTTGTCACTGAGATATTCTTCAATCGCCACAACCCGGTCATAATCATTTTCCAGCCCTTCGGTTATCTCAAAGGCAAGATCAACAACCCTCTGCGGCAGGTTTTCGGGCAGATTTGTATATCTCCAATAGATTATTTCGGCCTTTTTGCTAAGTTCATAAAGGTCACGGAGGGTACTGTCCATGGAATTGGTTACTCTTATGTTGTCATATGAATCTGCATTATAGGTAACAAAATACAATCTTGACAACAGGTCTTCATATATCCCGCGCTCACTCCTTCTGGTTTGTTCAAGGAAATATGGATTCTCCCTGTCCAATGAAAGGTACTTGTAATCAAGGACAGTATACAGGCGAATCGTCCTGTCAGTGTCAAATGTACCGTCGGTTTCAGCATACACAGGTTTAAGTTCATCATAGTTGAGAAGCACCTGGTTGAGCGGAGCAAACATTGTCTTTGTTTCCACTCCTGCATAATTTATCTCAAGCTCCTTGATATCATACCAGTCAGGCAGGAGATGCTCTCCCATCACTGAATTGAAATCAACACCGGGAAGCACAGTAATTCCCTTCGCCTCCCGGAAATCCTCAACCATCCATCTGTGCAGGTCCATGAACCTCCAGCCATAGACAGGTTCAATGAGCATCTGTCGTTCAGCCTCATAGTCGGCGTAATCAAGGAGCAATTCAGCATAGTTTTCATCATTTGAAACGGTTCCCCACATCTGCCCGTTGAAGTATGGCCATGATTCTCCCCTGAGATACACAGGTTCATCACTATAGACATCAAGTATATGGGACATATCCAGGGTTACGCTTCCTCCCAGCCTGCCTGCTTCAGATGAAAAACCTGTTGCAGAAAGGGAAAATGCGTCATATGCCTTGAACTCAATGGGTTTGTCTCCCCCCAGGTTCCTGTATTTGATACGGTCATCCAGCCATTTCCATTCAATTGGATCAGGACTTTTGGGAATGACCATGACAAGTACCAGTACCAGGGATACAACAGGAACCGCCGCAACCATGAATCCGGATATATCAATGAGTCTGCTCCTCCGTCCGTTTTCCCTGTCTTTTCTTAAATTACCGATGTAAATTCCGATGAAATAAAGTATGACCAGCATTGAAACCGCCAGATAGAAGGCTGCCTTGTTGACTTCCCTGTACAGAGCCCATTGTGCAACGAATAAAGCAGCTGATGCCAGAAGAACAGGTATATAAAACCTTATTTTTACAACAAATGCATATACAAACAATCCTATGAGCGTAGTAATGCTTACTGTCATAATGGCAGCATAACCCGATGGTATATCCGTAATGCTCCTCCATCTGAAAATGAACTTCATTAGCCAGGCTGAAAATTCCCTGACGGATTCCATGGTCTCTTCGCTGAAATTACCTCTCAGCCACATTACAAACAGGACAAGGATTGCGGCTCCTGTGACCCCCAGCAGTGCGAACAGTACCTTTTTATTTGAGAAAACCATTATCCAGATAATGAATGTCATGATGACTGTCAGCAGGATTCTCCAAAAGGAAGACAGCATCCATGGATCGATATCCAGATACTGAACTGCAGCCATGGACAGGGCAAAGGTCAGTATTGCCGCTATCGTGGTCAGGATTGCAATTTCTATTTTGTTATGAATCCTGTCCTTCATCGTCCTCCCTCCGGCTTTCCTCTTCTAGTTTTTCTATCTCTATTCCCTGTTTCATAAGCATACGCTTGTAGTTGTAGACCTCATCATCCTCAATGTCAATCTCACAGTATCTTACAAAAATTCTTTTCTCCATAAGGTGAATCTTTGTCAGAACCTCATACAGACTGCTTCCAAGTTCAAGACTGAAAATGAAGAAAGTGTTGTTTGTGTTCTCCTCATCGAAAATCGGATACATTACTTCTTCAATCCCCTCTTCGGAAGAGAACTCTATTTCGGCCATCAGATTATAAATATCATCAAAGTCCTTCATGCTGGCACCATGAACTATGTTTATACCGTTGTTATAATAAACAAGGTCAACTGGTACACCTTTGCCCAGGAAGTAATTGGCAGTGGATACTATTTCCTCGACCAGAAGGTCTTCATAGACTATTCTTTCCGAGAGTGGTCTGTCTATTTTCTTAAGGTCAACAACTATGAAAATCCTGCTGTCAAAGGTACTTTCCTTGTCTGTAACCATCAGCTTGTTGAGCCGTGCAGATAATTTCCAGTGAATGAGCCTGCTGCTGTCACCATAGGCATATTCCCTCAGATTTACCATTGTTTCCTCGCCTTTGCTCTTGTTGAACATGGCAACCCTGAAATCAGACAGTGTCATTCCGTCATTGATAAGTTCATTGGATACCTTGATCCTCGGAAAAACCAGGACCGAATTATATGCACTTTTCTTTAGAACAAGCCTGAAAAGGTTGAGGAAATCAGTGAACTCCACTTTCATGATTCCAATTTCATACCTTCCCCTGTAACGGCAGTCTATCTCATATTCAATTTTTCTCCCCTTGCCCATTACAACGGATTCATTGAGAATGTCGCATCCGCCCCTGACCAGGCTGTCAGGTGTCTGTATGAATATCTTTGTATATACCGAAGGCAGCAGCATGTTGTTTGCAAAAGAACATCTGTAGAGCATTTTCTCGCCTTTTATATACGTTGTTGCAGAACTTTTTTCTATATATGTAAAGGAAAAATATGTTATCAGAAGATATGAAAATGATACCAGTGGCAAAAGAATGACCAGGTAAAACAAAGCCCATGGAACTACTCCACCGTAGAAATATACAAAATACAATGATGCGAGAATCAATATGGAATATATTATCCGGCTTGTCCTCATACTTATTTTACCTGGATGCTTATTTCAGAGAGGACTTCCTCGATTATCTTCATGCTGCTTATGCCCTTTATCCTTGCTTCCTGATTGAGTACAAGCCTGTGCCCGAGAACATAGGCTGCCAGACTTTTCACATCATCCGGGGTAACATATGTTCTCCCCTCCATGAAAGCCCTTGACTGGGAAGCCTTCATCAGGAACAGGGCTGCCCTTGGACTGCAGCCTAGCTTGACCTGCCTGTTGACCCTTGTTGCCGCTACTATGCGGACGATATAGTCATTGATTCGTTCATTCACGGTTATGGCCCTGACCTGTTTCCTTATCTCAATGATATCCTCGGCACCGGCAACCTGTTCAAGACTATCCATTGGATCGGATTCCCTGTATATTTCAAGGATTTTCTTTTCCATTGCAAACATGGGATAACCGATTGAAATCTTCATGAGGAATCTGTCGAGCTGTGCTTCAGGAAGGGGGTATGTGCCCAGATATTCAACGGGATTCTGTGTTGCAAGCACCATGAAAGGATCAGGAATCTTGTAGGTTACCCCATCCACTGTAACCTGCCTCTCCTCCATTACCTCAAGCATACTTGCCTGGGTCTTTGGAGATGTCCTGTTTATTTCATCTGCAAGGATGATATTGCTCATGACATTTCCAGGCCTGTATTCGAATTCCCCGGTCTTCATGTTGTACATTGAAAATCCGGTGATATCCGAGGGAAGTATATCGGGGGTGAACTGTATTCTCTTGAAACTCAGACCCAGTGATTTTGCAAGGGCGGAGACCATGGAGGTCTTCCCGATGCCGGGAACATCCTCGATCAAAATATGTCCGTCCGCAAGAAGTGCGGTTACTACCAGTTCAATTGCATCCCTTTTACCGATAATTACTTTTCCAATATTGTCTATTAGTCTTGTAGGAAGGTTTCGAAGCTCAGCCATGGTTATCTCCTTCTAATGAAAATCAGACACACATTCAAGTGAATTGCCAAATATACCACTTCAAATATACCATTGTACAAACTACAAATTGACTGCACTATGAAAAATTAACAAATTGTTCATATTTGGCTAAATTCATACATCCCTGAGCAATTGATTGAAATACATGTATAATTTCATTGTAGCATTCCAAGGAGGTATATCATGAAAGGAACAGGAAAAGCTCTCATAGACATAGAAAAAGCCACGGCCGGTCAGCCCTGTGTATTTACAATAACCTATGAAACCGGGAGTTATGGCATTGATGACAGCGGAGAAATAATCATAGCCCGAAGGGATGTCTGCGATTCAGCCATACCACAGTTTGACAATCCATTGGCTGACGGATATGTATCCGTTACATCGGAATCTGATGTCACCCTTGCAGTATCATATGTTCCCACAAGATACATCAGGCCCTGGAAGGCCGCCATTTCCATAAGGGTCAGGGATGGTTCCCTGCACCCCGGTGAAAAGGTATACATAAGATTCGGCGACAACCGTGGTCCGGGCTACAGGATGCAGACCTTTCCGGAGGCTGAGCACATTTTCAGGGTAATGGTGGATTGTGCCGGAAGCGGCAATTTCCAGGATATAGAGAATACACCTGTCATTGTCATAACGGGAGGCAGGGCATGCATGGCTGAGGGATGCTTTCCCTCTACGGTAAAGCCCGGACAGAAGTTCAATGCCCTTGCAAGGGTTCTGGATTGCCGCGGCAATATAGCTGACAGTTTTTCCGGTAGAATGACCATGTCAATTGACGGGACGATTATGGATGCAGACATCATGGATGGAATTTGCGAAATAAAGAATCTGCAGATTGACACCCCGGGAACCCACAGGCCTTCATTCATTGAATCCTGCGGCCTTCCTTATAGCTGCAACCCCATCATCTGCAGCAGCTCGCATTCCAATATTCTATGGGGCGACATGCATGGGCAGACCAAGGAAACCGTAGGAACAGGAAATCCCGACCTCTATTTTACATTCGCACGTGACAAGGCTTTCCTTGATTTTTCAGCCTGGCAGGGCAATGATTTCCAGGTTACCGATGAAACATGGAAGGACATAAACGAGAAGGTGAAGAAATACAATGAACCCGGAAAGTTCGTTTGTTTCCTGGGTTATGAGTGGTCCGGCACAACCCCTGTGGGCGGAGACCACAATATATACTTTCTTGGTGATGATGAAGTAATACACAGGAGTTACCGATGGCAGATCGGCATGGATGAAAGTGACGGCAGTTCCAGGAGTCCCATTTCTGCTTTATGGGAGGAGTTTGCAGGACGCAAGGACGTAATGGCAATCCCTCATGTAGGGGGCCGCTATGGTAATTTTGATTTTTACAATCCTGACTTCATACCGGTTGTGGAAATACATTCCCATCATGGATCCTTTGAGTGGTTCTTCAGGGACGCACTTGCCATGGGCCTGAAACCAGGAATCATTGCAGCCAGTGATGACCACTCATGCAGGCCCGGTCTTTCCTTCCCCACTGAAGTTTCATCAAGGGGTGGTTTTGTTTCATTTGATGTAAAAGGAGGATATACGGCTGTCTTTGCAGATGAACTCACCAGGGAGGCTATATGGAATGCCATAATGGCAAGACACTGCTATGGTACAAGCGGTGAAAGGATGATTGCTTCCTTCAACTGCGGTGACTATTCAATGGGTGATGAATTCGAAACTGAAAGCCCCCCTGTACTGGATATAGATATAACCGGAACGGATGATATAAGGGATCTTTATGTCATGCGCAACCTTGAACAGGTATTCCGGCTCAATGACACCCGTCCGAGGGATTTTACAAGAGTTTACATTGAATGGAGCGGAGTCAGGGTCAAAAGCAGGGCTAAAAAGAATATCTGGGAAGGCAGTATCAGTGTAAACAATGGTTCAATCAAAGGATTGTACGAGTACAATAATCAGAAAAGACCCGGGAGATGCAAAATGACTTCCCCCGGTACCGTTAGTATCAACTCTGCCACTTCAGGCGACACAGATGGTATTGAAATTGAGCTGGAAACCAACCCCGGCACAACAATAACCGTTGATTTCGGTAATATTGTATTCAGCTTTCCGGTTAGTGAGCTGGCTGACGGATATATCATCCATGACTGCGGTGGTGTCAACCTTGAAGTCCGGGCGGGGCATCCTCCCCTTCATACGCAAAAGGCTGTTTCGCTGCAATTCATTGATACGAACATTCAGCCCGGGACAAATGCATATTGGGTGAAGGCTGTACAAAACGACGGTCATACCCTGTGGACAAGCCCCATGTATATAAATTTCAGCGGCTGATTTTAAAGGTTTTATGATAACCCAGGGCAAGGACCGCAGCAAGCCATGTCAGGTTAACCAACAGCCCTGTGGCAAGAATCTGCAGACCTCCTTTTTCAATCAAGGCATAGACCCAGTAAAAAGGGGTTGCATATCCCAGTATTTCCAGGAATCTGTTATCCAGCAGATCAAAGAACATGGGCAGCATCAATATTCCAAGACCTTTGGCAATTGTAAGTCCCCTTACTTTGTTCGAAGCAAGTGAATATAGAAGAAGTGCCATCAACAATGTTTGGGCAGCAACCAGCAACGCAATTCCCGGTATAATGTCCAAAGATTCATAGTATCCTGAAAACAAGGCAAAAGCCGGTATCAGATATAGTAATGAAAGAATCAGCGGGACTGCCATCCTGGAGAATAGATAGCCTCTGAAGCCGTTGGGAGTGACTAAAACAAGCTCCAGTATATTTCCATCCTTTTCATCCAACATCATGAAACCGGCAAGGGTCCCCGTCATATATGGTGTCATGATGACTGCCAGGGCCATAATATATTTGTTGTATTGTGAAACATCAGCACCTGTCTGCCTCATTATGAAGTCTCCGACAACAGGCAATCCGAACCTGAACAAAAACATCAAAAAGAGAGGAAGTACAGAAAACAAGAGCATTATCGGTTCTCTTAACACAAGTTTAATATCATATCCAATACGTTTTTGCATTCCCATTGATTACCCTCTTATCATTTCCTTGTCAAATTTCCTTGCAACGGGAGTTAATATGGCCGTAATCCACACCACCATTACTGATATATCCTGCAATATATGGGCCTCTATGCCATTGTTAAATGCATTCAATATTATTCTGAGACCTGCAAATCCCGGGAAATATCGTAATATTACAAACCAATCACTATCCAGGAAACCTAAAACCGGCAATATGATTATCAACATATAAGGAATCATTCTGATGAAATAATCATTCATGGACCTGCACTTTGACGAAGCATGGAGCCCAAGCAATGTATGAAACGCTGATACCAGGATTATGCCTGTCATCAGGGTTAATATGTTGAAGGGTTTCCAGACCGCAATACATATTATAAGTGAAGCAAACAGAGCCAGGCCAGCCATGGATATGGTCCTTACAGCAATATATTCAAGTGTTTTGAAAGGTGTTATCCCAATATATGAAGTCAAACCCTGCTGTTTCTCCAGCATTACCATACCACCGGTGAACATGAATCCAACCATGGCAGGATCAAAGTACAGTAAAACAGGTGTAAGGATTACTGCAACTTTTTCTCCTGTCTGATAAATGACAGAAACATAAATAAATGACAGGATAAGGTATATGAAATAAAACCCCTGGCTGAATTGAAATCTTACATCAGCAACCAAACCGTTTATTACTCTTTTCATTGAAGTCCCCTTCCGGTAACCATAATGAAAATATCCTCCAGGCTCGCATCCAGGGTTTTCATTGAAAGAATCTTTCGTTCATCTACAATTTTTCTGAATCCTGAATTGTTCTTAAGTGATTCAAGGTTGAATACTTCCCTGATCGGTGTTTCATTTAAGAGATACTCCACGGCCAGTTCCTTTCGTCCATACTCCCTCATCAGGTTTGAAGGGCTGTCAGTAAGGGGAAGCTCTCCATTTATTATAAATGCAACCCTATTGCACAGCTCAGCGGCCACCCCCATGTTATGGGTTGTCAGAAATATGGTTTTGCCTTTTTCACTCAACTCCCTTATCATCTGTTTGATGATTGAGCCATTCGAAGGATCCAGACCCGAAATGGGTTCATCAAGAAACAATATGTCAGGATCGTGTTGCAAAGCCCTTATGAAGTTCAGCCTTACCCGCATACCTTTTGAGTAACCTTCAACCTTCTTCCCCATTGCCTCAAGGATACCTGTCCTTTGAAGTTCCATGGTCATATCCATGCTGCTTTTTTCGTAATAACCTGCAAAAAGTCTGAGATTTTCCCAGCCTGTCAGTTTCTGGTATAAATTTGGTGTCTCAAAAACCACCCCAATTTTCTCGTAGAATGAATTATTCCAGCTGCTTCTTTCCCTGCCGGAAACTAGAACATTACCTTCATAACTTCTAAGTAAACCGGTGATGACTTTCTGGGTTGTTGTCTTTCCTGCTCCACTGGGGCCTAGAAATCCAAACACTTCCCCTTTGGAAACGGAAAAGTCTATCCCTTTTATTGTCTTTTCAGTATTGCCCGGATATTTATATATCAGATTCTTTATTTCAATCATGTGCAACCTCACTGATAAAGCCTTCAATCAGCCCTATCATTCCCATGAAGAAGAATAGGAGATGATTCTTTATGAGATCATTGACAGTTTTTTCATCAGAATGATTTCCAAGGATGTATAGAATTCCGTCGAGGAATCCATTTGAAAGCATTGCAGCAGTATTGTCAAGATCAGGAATCATCGTACCGACATCTCTTACATGGCCTATGAAATGTTCCCCGATGTACCTTATAACCATATCCTTGCTGTTACTGAATTGTGTTCCCTTGCTGCAAGCCACCCAAATGTAGAATTTTCTGGTAAAAACCGAAGTCAAGACATCATTGAATTCATCCAGTGCACGGTAAAATGCGGCAGGTTCCCTTTCACTTTGGATCAAGTATTCAGTGGGTTCCTCCTGATGACCATGGAAGAATTCCTCAAACTTGATGACCTCATTCTTTACAACTTCATGAAACAGTTCTTCCTTGTTTTTGAAATAATTATAGAAATTCCCAAGGGTTGTCCCTGCTTTCCCTGCGATTTCCCGTACTGAGGATCTTTCAAAACCCTTTTCAAAGAACTCCGTTTCACCAGCTTCCTTCAGCTTGTTCCTAATAATATCCTTTTTTATTTGCATAAAAAATCACCAGCTCTTTTTTGATTTGATTATAATCCTCCCGCTAATAAATATCAAGTGTTCTTTTTTAAACGTAATAAAAAACCGGGCAAAACGCACCGGTATTTTAAAAAGTCTTCATTCACAGTTTCCATCGAACAATTCCGCAGTGATACCTGGTATGCTGGTCAATTCCATCTGCATAATAAGCAGTTACCAACGTCCCGTCCTTCAGCTGGACAGATGAAGGATACCCCATATCCCCTGTTTCTTCGAGGACAACAAGGACATTGGGAGCCGACCAGGCTTCACCATATTCATCACCGATTCTATACATTATTGATTTTTGGTTAAGCCTTGAACCATAGACGGCAAGAATCCGCCCGTCATTCAGCCTCGTCAGTGCAGCCGGTATCTGGTTTTGCATACTGAAGTCCTCCTGATATGTCCAGGATTTACCCATGTCCATGCTCTTATATAACTTCAATCTCTGTCTTTGGGCAGTCCTTGCAAGGGCAAGAAGTTTTCCGTTACCGCAGTATATTATTGATGTCTCATTTATTCCTGCATCAATTTCGTGGAAATCACTCCAGGTTTCACCATCATCCCTGCTGATGAGAATCCCTGCACGTCTGGTGCATTTACTGAATTCAGATGCCTTGTTGGTACCAAGTACATATATGGATGCTGCCAGAACACCTGCTTCAAGTCTGATTATCTCCCCAAAGGGAATGATTGATTCAGATTCAAAGACATAATCAAGTTTTCTCACACTGTAGGTCTTTCCTCCGTCAGAAGAACTTGCAACCATCGGGAAAACCAATTCGGATTTGTCGAAATAATTCTCCTTGTAATACTCATAATCGTAAATGACCGTGGGTCTGTTTGTATATCCGGATACAATCGTTATGAAATCACCGCCATGGGTGAACCCTGAATTATGGTTCATCCTGTTGCAGCCTGCATCATGAACGACAGGGATACCTGCAGGCATAAAACTTTTGCCTCCATCTGTACTGGTAAAACAGTCCACATCCCCTTCAACCATGCCATGGCAGGGTTGGTTGAAACCTGTCATAAATATTTTCTCGTTTTCATCCATCCTGAGCTGCGGCCAGAGGCATTTGTTGTCCACTGCAATGTATCTTTGTAAAATTTCCATGTCGCTCCCCCTTCTCGTTGGCTTGTACCTTGGTTGCAGTCATTATATAATATGTCAGACAAAGAATTACATAAAAATGGGAAATGGTGATTAAAAATGAAACTTGGAATAGTAGGACTGCCCAATGTTGGAAAAAGCACACTCTTCAATGCACTGACAAAAGCAGGGGCAGCCGAAGCAGCCAATTATCCATTCTGTACCATCGAACCGAATATCGGTGTTGTACCTGTCCCGGATAAAAGGCTTGATTATCTTACAAAACTATATGATTCTGCCAAACAGACCCATGCAGTCATAGAATTCGTTGATATTGCCGGTCTCGTCGAGGGAGCAAGCAAGGGTGAAGGACTTGGCAACAAGTTTCTGTCACATATCAGACAGGTCGATGCCATATGCCATGTGGTCCGCTGTTTCGAGGATGAGAATGTTGTCCACATTGACGGCAGGATATCACCGCGAAGGGATGTTGAGATCATCAACCTGGAACTCATTTTCTCTGATATAGAAGCCATTGACAAGAAAATGGAAAAAACACAGAAATTGATAAAGACAGGCGATAAGATATATGCCCGTGCAATGGATTTCTACAGTCGTCTGAAGGCTCATCTGGAAGGGGGCAAACCTGCCCGCCTCTTTGAAACCGCAGAGAATGAGGTTGAGTTCCAAAGGGATTTATTCCTTCTTACAGACAAACCCATGCTTTACATTGCCAATACAGACGAAGAGGCCTTCGTCAACAAGAATCCCCTGGTCTTTGAACTTGAGGAAATTGCATCAGCTGAACATGCAGAGGTTGTCAGGATATGTGCACGGCTTGAGGAGGAAATAAGCACCTTCAATGATGAGGAAAAACATGAGTTCCTCCAGGAAATAGGTGTTGACAAAACAGGGCTTGAGAAGTTCGTTTCAAAAAGCTATGCCCTTTTGGATCTTATCAGTTATCTGACAGCCGGGCCAAAGGAATCAAGGGCCTGGACAATTACCCGCGGAATGACAGCCCCGCAGGCTGCCGGCAAGATTCATACAGACTTCGAAAGAGGTTTCATACGTGCAGAGGTGATACCCTTCGAAACCCTGAAGGAATGCGGTTCCATGGCCGCAGCCCGTGAAAGGGGTCTTATAAAAAGTGAGGGAAAGGAATATGTAGTCAATGACGGCGATGTCATTTTGTTCAGGTTCAACGTCTGATATACTGTATTCGTAATGAGAACAGCAGGAATAGTATGTGAATACAATCCGTTTCACAACGGACACCGTGATCATCTTGAAAGAACCAAAGGACTTCCTGGATCCGATTATGTTGTCTGTGCAATGAGTTCGGATTTCCTCCAAAGGGGAGAACCTGCCCTGCTTCCGAAGGAATACCGGGCTGAAGCAGCAGTCAGGAACGGTGCAGATCTGGTATTCGAAATCCCTTCTGTATTCTCCTGCTCAAGCGCAGAATTCTATGCTTTTGCCGGTGTTGCACTTATGGCCCGGCTGGGTATAGTGGATTCCATTGTCTTTGGATCTGAAAACCCTGAAATAACCACTCTGAGGCAACTTGCTGAAATACTGGCTGACGAACCTGATGATTTTTCAGGGCTGCTCAGGGAAAAACTGTCATCCGGTGTTTCTTTTCCCAGGGCAAGGCAGCTGGCATTGGCTGAATATACAAAATTTGAGGATGTCGGGGATATAATTGAAGGTTCAAACAATATTCTAGGCATTGAATACATAAAGGCAATCATTAAAAACGGTTATCCAATCAAGCCCATTGCAATCCCCCGTATTGCAGAGGCCTACAAACAGACATATATTGAAGGAAGATATCCAAGCGCCACAGCTATAAGAAAAACCATAATGGAGAAAGGCATTGAAGCAGTAAGTGATTTCCTGCCGCCGGCTACATATGAAATACTTGAATCCTTCTATTCTTCCGGGCTTCCGTATATTAACATCGAATTGTTGAAGGAAGCCGTATTCTACAGAATTGCTTCCCTCTCACCGGATAAGCTGAGGGAATATCCAGGGGTAACCGAAGGACTTGAAAACAGGCTGAAGGCAGGTTTGGACAAGGCTTTTACACTTTCAGATTACATTGAGCTATGTTCAACGAAAAGATATCCCCGTACACGTATTTCCCGCACATTGATGTATATATTGCTGGATATAACAATGGATTTGGCAAACGGCATTTGGAAAAAGGGACCCCTCTATGCACGGCTTCTGGCTGCAAGCAAAAGAGGTATGGACCTTGTGCCGGTAATTGAAAGAAATTCCAGTATCCCGGTGTTTACATCATTCAAGGCTTTTTATGAAAATGCGACGAAACCCATGAGAACAATTCTTGATTTGGAAAAGGTGTCTTCGGATATATATTCCACCGCCGCAGGTCTTCCTACCGACCGCGAATTTACAATCCAGTTTAAAATATATTGAAAAGGAACTGTCATCACACTATCGTGAGACAGTTCCTTTGTCTTTAAATCAAAAGAAATTAGTTTATTGCAGCAATTGCTTCATCAGCTGCTGACGCTGCATCGGGTGCATACACATCAGCTCCGACACTGACCTTGAAGCTTTCATTTACAGGTGCTCCGCCTATCATTATTGTAAACTTGCTTCTGACACCTTTTTCTTCAGCATATTTAACAACATTGGCCATTTCTCCCATGGTAGTTGTAAGAAGTGCTGAACATGCAATTATCTGTGCTTCATTTTCGATGGCTGCTTCAACAAATTTATCAGCGCTTACATCAACACCAAGATCAATGACTTCAAGTCCTTTGCCTTCCATCATCATCTTGACAAGATTCTTGCCTATGTCATGAAGGTCTCCCTTGCATGTTCCCAGAACTACTTTTCCGGCAGCCTTGACTCCGGCTTCCACAAGGAGTGGTTTAAGAAGTTCTGCTCCGGCATTCATTGCCCTTGCGGCAACAAGAACATCCGGCACATACAGCTCATTAATCTTGAATTTCTGTCCTACTATGTTCATACCATGCAACAATCCACCGTCCAGAATCTCCTTGGCAGACATGCCTTCTGCAATAGCCTGTTCAACAAGCTCCTTGACCACCTTAGCGCGGCCTTTCTGTAATGCTGCAGAAATTTCCATTAAATCAGTCATCTCATTGCCTCCTAATATATTGATTGAGAATATGCTCTTTTCTCAAACATTTTAACATTATTTAAACAAAAAACAAGGTGTTATACAATATTTTTTCGTTCATTGTCTCATTCAGCGAGTTCCAGCCTGAAGAAATTCTTCTTTCCTCTTTTGATTACAATGGCACCTTCACTGAACATCCCTTCGGTTATCATCAGTTTGAAGTCCGTGACTTTTTCACCATCCACGGAAACTCCTCCGCCAATGACCATTCTCCTTGCTTCTCCCTTTGAAGGAGCAAGATCACCAAAAACCATTGCATCAAGAATATCGAACCCGCCGGCGATTGTTTCCATTGATATGCTCCCCGAAGGCATGGTTGTGGCATCACCGCCTCCTGAGAACAATGCCCTGGCTGCCTGCATGGCTTCATTTGCCTTTTCTTCGCCATGAACAAGCTTGGTTACTTCGTATGCGAGGACTTCCTTGGCTTTGTTTGCCTCCTGGTCTTCAAGGGCTGCAAGCTTTGCAATTTCTTCAAGGGGAAGGAATGTGAGGAGCTTCAGACACCTTTCGACATCTGCATCATCCACATTCCTCCAGTACTGGAAGAACTCGTATGGTGAAGTCTTTTCCTCATCAATCCATATAGCGCCTTTCTCGGTCTTGCCCATCTTTTTTCCATCCGAAGTTGTAAGCAGTGTAAAGGTCATTCCAAAGGATTCCTTGGCCTCCACGCGGCGTATAAGGTCTATTCCACCAAGGATATTGGACCATTGGTCATCGCCGCCCAGCTGAAGATTGCATCCGAAATCCTGGAAGAGCTTAAGAAAGTCATAACCCTGCATTATCATGTAATTGAACTCTATGAAGGACAGACCTTTTTCAAGCCTTGACTTGAAGCATTCAGCAGTCAGCATTCTGTTGACTGAAAAATGAACGCCTATCTCACGGAGAAAATCAACATAGTTGAGATTACCCAGCCAGTCATAGTTATCCAGCATGATTGCTTTTCCTTCACTGAAATCAATGAACCTGGACATCTGCTTCTTGAAACACTGGGCATTATGGTTGATTTCTTCACGGGTAATCATTTTCCTCATGTCGGTTTTACCCGTGGGATCCCCCACCATGGCTGTTCCTCCGCCAAGCACAGCAATCGGTCTGTGTCCTGCCTTTTGCATGTGTGACATTACTATAAGCTGAAGAAAATGACCAATATGCAGACTGTCAGCAGTTGGATCAAAGCCTATATAAAATGTTACCTTTTCCTTTCCCAGCAAATCCCTGATGGTTTCCTCATGCGTTGTCTGAGCTATGAAACCGCGTTCCTTCAGTACATCGAATACATTCACTTTCCTCACCTCTTTTTTAATTTATTCATACCAATAAAAAAGGTCCTCTCCGTATAAGGACGGAAATGGACCGTGGTACCACCTTAATTCACACGCATGCGTGCCTCAAAGCCGTTTAACGCCGGCAACCGTCCGGACCTACTTCATTCAACCCGGCACTCCGGAGCGTAATTCATGTCTGGCGCTTCGCCGTTCCTTCCATCAACCGGAACGTTTTCTAAAATCCCGCGGCAGCACTACTTGCCTCCATCATCGCTTTACTTCCTGCATAGTAACATAACAACCCATCCCCGTCAACTTCCCCCGAATAATTGCTTGGTTGGATATCTAATCGAACGATAATTACCCCAGTCGTAAATATTTACGACTGGGGTAATTATTGTTATGTTATATATCTAATGATATTGAAAAACCGCCGACGGCGGTTTTAAGTGTAATGTAAGGATCAGATTTCCATGACGATTGGCAGGATCATAGGATTCCTGCCGGTTTTTCTGTATAGATAGTCTCTTAGGTTCTTCTTCAGGAATGTCTTTATTTCATGGGAATTCATTGCTTCAAGGTCTTTTTCAGCAAGTCTTTCATAGATGTAGTTTTTGATATCTCCTATCAATCCGCCTGATTCCTTCTCATATACAAATCCCCTGGTGGACACATCAGGTCCTGCAAGAATCTCACCGGTTGCCTTTTCTATGGTCAGTACAACCGTTATCAGACCATCCTGTGACAGGTGCTTTCTGTCTCTTAGCACAATATTACCTACATCCCCTATACCAAGTCCGTCAACCATCAGGTATCCGCTTTGAACACTGCCGTTAATTCTTGCGCCTTTTCTGCTGACTTCAAGCACACGCCCGTTTTCCATTATGAAGATGTTTTCTTCCTTCATACCTATGGATGCGGCGAGGTCTGCATGTCTTTTCAGATGTCTGTATTCTCCGTGGACAGGCATGAAATATTCAGGGCTCACCAGATTATGAATGAGCTTGAGCTCTTCGCGGCATGCGTGTCCTGAACTATGGATTTCACTTATTGATTCATATATGACCTCGGCTCCCCGCTTCAGCAGACCGTTTATAAGCTGGTTAATGGGTTTTTCATTGCCGGGTATCGCAGATGCAGATATTATGACCAGGTCGCCTTTCTTGATTTCAGCATTCCTGTGGGTATCCATTGCCATTCTGCTGAGCGCGGACATGGGTTCGCCCTGGGAACCCGTTGCTATGAAAACAAGTTCACCGGGCTTGTAGGAGTCCATGTCTTCCGGATCCACGATCGTTCCTGGTGGAATCTGAAGATAACCTAGCTCCGTGGACTTCTTCATCACATTATGCATGCTTCTTCCAAAGACAATTATCTTCTTATTGAACTTTATTGCAGCATTTACTATCTGCTGTACCCTGTGTACATTTGATGCAAATGTCGCAACGATTATCCTGCCTTCCGCCTTCGAGAAAATCCTTTCAAAGGATTCCCCCACAACCCTTTCTGATATTGTAAAACCTTCCTGCTCTACATTGGTGCTGTCCGCCAGAAGCAGTCTGACACCCTCTTCTCCAAGCTCCGCAATTCTTTGCAGATTCATGGGCTTCCCGGCTATCGGAGTATAGTCAATCTTGAAATCGGAAGTATGAATCACTGTCCCCACGGGAGTCTTTATTGCCAGCGCCGCTGAGTCGGCTATGCTGTGGTTTGAGTTGATGAATTCTACAGTGAAACATCCAAGACCGACCGCATCACCCGCTTCAACTACATTCAATTCAGAGATGTCCAGCAATCCGTGTTCCTGGAGCTTGTATTCCAGCAGTCCCAGGGTCATCGCAGTACCAAAGACGGGAACATTTACTTCCTTCAGCAAATATGGTACAGCACCAATATGGTCTTCATGCCCATGGGTGAGCACCAATCCGCGGAGTTTCTCCATATTGTCCGTGATATACGAAAAGTCGGGTATGACAACATCAATACCCAACATCTCATCCTCGGGGAAGATTATACCGCAGTCCACCACAATCATATCCCCGTCATATTCAAACACAGTTATGTTCTTGCCTATTTCCTGTATTCCTCCAAGAGGAATTACCCGAAGACTTCTTTTATCAGCCAAGTGGCACTCTCCTATGGTATTACGTTATAGAACAGAGGAAGCTCAACCTTCTCAGCGATGAGTTCATAATGGCCGAATCCGTCTGTTATATATAGTGAACCGGTTTTCTCAGCAAAATCATATGAAGTCATGAAAGCTATGTTTCCATCGTAGAAATCCCAGATAAAGTGAGTGGCTTCCGATATCATCTTCACATCATCGACTTTGCCAAGTTCCCTGACAAAAGCATTGCCACTTCCAAGACCGGCACTCCTGAAGAAGTAGAGAAGTTCGTCTCCAGTAAGAATACCGTAAGTTTCTATGTCATATCTGTCGACGAATATTTTCTGGTCGTCCTTGTTTACCAAAAACAAGTCTTCATCTATTTTAAATGCCGCATAATCCCCGGATTCCGATGCTATGAATTCCTTGACAAACTCATCATATTCCACTCTTTTGAAAGTATTGTCAGGATTAACATAAATTTTTACAAACTGACCACCGTCTTCCTCAACCCAGTAATCAAGGCCGTAAATCATTTTTCCATCAGCTGATATCACAGGTCCGGTCACCTCTGTGGCATTGATAAGAACCTTTTCACCCTCAGGTGTCATCATGCATAGGTCAGCCACATTGATAACATCATTGTAATTCTTGTAATAGAGGTTCAGGTCAAGAAGTTCCTTCTCCAGGGTAACGGCAACATTTACCTCAGCCATTCCCCATACTTCATCCGCAATCTTTTCCCTTTCCATATTATCAAGGTTTATTCGGGTCATTGTCCCGACAAAAACCTCATTCTGATAATCATGGAGAAGAAGTGCCGTTGTCAGGGCATCATCGCTGAAGACCTGCAGGACATCTTCTGCAAGAAGATTCGTTTGTCCGTTTGAGTAGAGATACATATCGGTCATTTCATTGAATTTCATCCTTCTGCTGTAAAGGATCCTGGATGCATCGGAGTTCAGCCTGGGCCAGTTCGCCTTGGCCGTTCCGTTGGGGAAGTAATCTCCATAGAAGAATATGTGGTCATCAATGAATTTTTCATCACCGTCAGTGCTGACGAACAAAGAATATGAATCTGTTGCAGCATCATAGTTCCTGACATAAGCAACACTCTTTCCATCCCCTGACATGGTATACCAGACAGGCATCACAGCAGCCTTGACAAGGGTTTTCCCACTTTTCCCGTCGTATGTATAGAGGTCATATTGAATGTCTTCATATCCAGTACCGCCGGCAACACCTTTCTTGAGGCTTAGGAATGCAACCTTGCTGTAATCATCCGACACAGCAAAATAGATTGATGTATCTTCTTCAATGACCTTCTTCCTGTTGTTATGGAAAACACAGAAATCCCCGGTCATATTGCTGTCTTCCTTCAGAATATTCTCAAAGAAATACAGGTACTCACCATCAGGACTGATAAGTGCAGCAGAAAGAGCATCCTGGTTGGTCCTGGAATCGGGATCCTGGAAAAGGGTTGTGCTGATAAGAACCTCATCCTTCCCCCTTTCCTTCACGTACAGGTTGTTACCGGAAATATAATAGACGGGCTGGTCATATTCCACATCACCGCTGACATTCACATCCCTGTCCTGAAGCATTATTGCCAATGCTACGCCTACTATCAGAAACAGTACAATGTAGAACCATGATTTCTTAAGAAACTCTGTTATGCTAAACTTTCTTGCATTCTCTTCCATATACTTCCTCCGTTATTCAGCAAACCTGTCCATGGGATTCTGACGGTGACATTCCTCTATTACCCTGATTTGTTTCCTGACCTGTTCAGGGGTAACCACCAGTTCCCCGCCTTCAGTGATATGCTTATGCAGCATCTTGTAGAAATCACCTGTCATATCGGCAAATGTACCGTATTCCTCGGCTTTCAGTTCCCATTCTTCTTCATATAACTTTAACTCTTCAAAACAATATGCGGGTTCGCCTTCTGCATCATCAAGAGGGGTTTTTATCAGATGCTGCTCCTGGCATTCCTCAGGCTTGAAGTATTTATATTTGATCTTGTTGGTGGTGGCTGTCAGTCCACCCTTCGAACCCTGGATATTATAGGTATCATGGTTATATGGTTTGCATGATGATATTTCTATATCAATGACAGGCTTGCCTTCCCCTGAAAGAATAACCTTCACATAATCCTCTGCATCGCCGAAGGTATTGACCCTGTCCATGAAGCATCTGACTTCGGGTTCTCCGTCACCAAACAGCTGCAGCGCCTGGTCCATTGGATGCGGGCCGGTGTTCAGAAGACTTCCTCCGTTGAATGCCTGGACCGTCTGCCAGTCCCATCTTCTTGTGAATCCGCTGTATGATATGCTTATCTGTATGATTCTACCCAGTTTGCCCGAATCAATGATCCTGCGGATCTCTGTGAAAAAAGCTGCAAACCTGGACTGCTGGAAAATGTAGAAACCCACGTTGTTTTCTCTTGCAGTGTCGATGAGAAGCTGAACCTCTGCTTCCTTCCTTGCAAGCGGTTTATCACACAATACATTGAATCCGTGCTCCATAAGAGCTTTTGTTGTTTCAACGTGAAGATGACTGGGGGTAGCGTTAATTACCAGGTCTATATCAGTCCTTCCGAAGAGCTCTGTATAATCGGCATATGTGTCGATGTCTTTTCCATATCTTTGGGCAACCTTATCCCGTCTATCCTTGATGGGATCAACTACAGCAACTGTCTCAAACATATCACCGGCATTCAGCATAGCTTTGCCATGGATCTTCCAGCCGCTCCTGCCCTGACCAAGAATTGCCACATTCAGCTTTTTCATCACAACACCTCTCAAAAGAAAAATTCTTTAATTAATATACATCAAGCCCCTGCATATTTCAACGAAAGCAAACCTTTGCACGATGATTATTATATAGTAAAAAGGATTCCGGGTTATGAAATCCTCAAACTGTTCATTAAAAATTTACATTTCTCAATATTTACAGGTTTCCTTCATGTTACAGCCCCATGGAGTATTGGCCACAGTCTTGGTTTCCATGGGAAGATGGCTGTGGTCATCATAGAATTCCAATGAGAACTGTCCGTCCCGGAAATCTATACCTGTAACAGATGAATTCTCATACCATGCTATCAATGGCAGTTCCTCCAGGTCCAGGTTTCTGATATATGCTATCCATACCTTGAGCACGGTACCATGTGAAAAAACACCTACGGTTGAATCAGGATCGTTATCCCTGGTAATTTTTTCAAGAACCCCTATGCTTCTTTCATATAATTCATTGAGGTTCTCTCCGCCCGGAAGTCTGACAAGATGAGGTTTTTCATTCCAAAGAAGATATTCTTCATTGTATTCCTTTATTATCCTGTCCCATTCGACACCTTCCCAGTGTCCTCCGTCTATTTCATTCAGTTCTGCCAGCTTAATGAAGGACGATTCGTCATGACCTGTTGAGAAAGCCGCCGTCTGAATTGTTCTTCTCAGCGTACTTGTATATACTTTATCCAGCTTCTTGTCCTTGAAAAATTCCCCGAGCAGTCTGGCCTGCAGTTCACCCTTAGGTGACAATGGCAGGTCTGTGATACCGTTGAATTTTCCACTGATGTTGCCCAGTGATTCTGCATGTCTTACAAGATATATTTTCATTTATTCTCCGTTCAATATCAGCGAGCCCGTAATTTCCCTAAGACTGCTGACACATTTTTCTTTCATATATGATTTTATTTCCCCGGCTACTTCAATGCAAGCCATTGGGTTGTTGAAATTCCATGTTCCAACCATTACTGCCGATGCTCCGGCAATAAGAAACTGCAGGGCATCCTCGCCATTGCAGATTCCACCCATGCCGATTATCGGTATATTTACCCTTTTGTAAACCTCATGAACCATGCGCACCGCAACTGGCCTGACAGCCGGTCCTGAAAGCCCTCCTGTATTATTATAAAGCAAGGGACGTCTTGTATTTACATCTATCACCATGCCTGTGATAGTGTTGATAAGTGAAACCGCGTCGGCTCCGGCTTCCTCAGCAGCCAGGGCCAGGCTTCCTATGTCCGAAACATTTGGTGTGAGTTTTATCATAACAGGATGCGATGTCGCTTTTTTTACAGCCCTGGTAACATCATCGATGCCTTTTTCCGTCGTGCCGAATGCCACACAGCCTTTTTTCACATTGGGACATGACACATTCACTTCAAGGATATCAACATCAACCTCATCAAGTCTTTTTGCCATCTCTACATAGTCCTCAATGGTGTTTCCGGCGATGTTGACGATGATTTTTGTCCTGTACTGCCTCAGGAAAGGGATTTCTTCCATGATGAAGGCTTCCACACCGGGATTTTGCAGGCCGACGCTATTGAGGATTCCCGATGGTGTCTCGGCTATCCTTGGTGTTTTGTTCCCGCTTCTTGGAAGCAGGGTTAGACCTTTGACTGAAATTCCACCTATCTCATTGAGATCAACATACTCCCCGTACTCCCTGCCGAATCCGTAGGTGCCGCTGGCCGCTATTACTGGATTATCAAATTGTACCCCTGCTATTACAACACTTGTATTTACATCCATATCATTCCTCCCAGACCAGTTCAGATGCCCGAAAGACGGGACCGTCCTTACAGACTGTTTTTCTGGCCACGGCTTCTCCTGTATCCACTTCACATGAGCACACGAGGCAGGCTCCAATTCCACACCCCATTCTCTCCTCAAGGGAAATCTGACAGATACTTTTTTCTTCTCCCAGCATTCCCGCCACCGTGCGTATCATTATCTCCGGACCGCAGACATATATCATGTCATATCTGCCCGGTTCGTATATCTTCCTGAACAGGGATGTTATATATCCGCTGTAACCCGCTGAACCATCATCTGTTGCAAGATATATACTGCACCCTTCCCTGTCAAACTCGTTGTTAAGGACAACCCTGTCGGCACACCTGTAGCCCATGAACACATCTATTTCACAATTGCTTGCCCTTTTACCAAGAAAATACAGTGGATAAATTCCTATACCTCCGCCTATCACGGCTATCCTGTTGAATTCCTGACTGAAATCGAAACCCTTTCCGAGGGGGCCCATTATATCAAGGACATCTCCCTTGCTGACAGTGGAAAGTACCCTGGTTCCTTTGCCTCTTATTTCAAAGGCAATTTCAAACCAACCTGCTTCAGGATCTGCATTCATTATGCTGATGGGTCTCCTCAGGATAAGACTGTCATCCCCCGGACATCTTACATTTACAAACTGTCCGGGATTTGCCTTTTCAGAGATTTCCTTGTTCTCGAGCCTTAGGAGTACATTGTTACCGCAGAATTCATTCTTTTCAATTACTTTTGCTACAAAATTCATTTATCTCTCCAGTCTTCCAAGCTCAACTGCATCCATATCTTCTATTTTCATTTGTTTTTCAAGACAATCCACGAAGGCCCTTGCAGTATCAAGGGAAGTAAGACATGGAATGGTAGTCTCAACCGCCTTGCGTCTTATCTTGAATCCATCCCTTTCAGGTTTCCTTCCTTTGGTGGGAGTATTTATGACTGCGCAAAGGGTATCAGACTCCATAAGTGAAATGACATCCCTGTCCCCCTCACCAATCTTTCTTACAACATTTGTGGCTACACCATGTTTATTGAGCGTGGCAGCAGTCTTCGCCGTGCCGTAGAGAGTGTAACCCATCTTCTGCAGTTTTTCAGCTATGGGAACTGCCTCAAGCTGGTCTGTATGACGTACCGTTATAAGTACATTCTTCCTATCCTTATGCATGACCATTCCCGATGCAAGAAGACCCTTGAATATTGCCTCACTCAGATTCTTTGATACTCCAAGAACCTCCCCGGTCGATTTCATCTCCGGTCCAAGGCTGACATCCACATCAAGCAACTTGTCAAATGAGAATACAGGCACCTTCACGGCATAATATCCTCCGTCAGGATACAGTCCCGTCCCATATCCCATGTTTCTGAGCTTTTCACCCATTATTGCCCTGACGGCCAGTTCAATCATTGGTATCCCGGTAACCTTGCTGATATATGGTACTGTCCGGCTTGACCGTGGATTTACTTCTATTACATAGACCCTGTCATTGTGAATTACATATTGTATGTTTACGGTTCCGACTATTGCAAGTTCCCTGACAAGCCTTCCGGTATAATCAACTATTTCAGATTTAAGCCTTTCATCCAGTGTTATGGTCGGATATATGGAGATGCTGTCACCGGAATGCACTCCTGCCCTTTCAAGATGTTCCATGATTCCGGGGATAAGAATATCTTCACCATCGCTGATTGCATCAACCTCTATTTCCCTTCCCACCATATACTTGTCTACAAGGATGGGATGCTCCTGCTTCTCCATGTTGATTATCTTCATGTACTCTATGATGTCAGAATCTTCATAGGCTATTTCCATTCCTTTGCCACCCAGGACATAAGAGGGTCTGACCAGCACAGGATATATGAGGTCATTTGCAGCCCTTATGGCCTCTTCAGTTGACCTTACCATCCTTGCCTCAGGTCTTGGTATACCGGCTCTTTCAAGGACACCGTCAAACAATCCCCTGTCTTCTGCAGCATCCATTGAACCAGGGGAAGTTCCAAGTATTCGGACCCCCATGTCTGCAAGAGCCTGGGTAAGCTTAATGGCTGTCTGTCCGCCGAACTGAACTATTGCTCCATAGGGTTTCTCACGATCCACTATTCCAGCAACATCCTCCTCTGTCAGCGGTTCGAAGTACAGCCTGTCAGCCGTATCAAAATCCGTACTCACTGTCTCAG
>DAINQB010000002.1:0-1122 GCA_036743175.1 Bacillota bacterium
ATTGCTTCATCAAACTTGTCACCGGCAATCTTAATTGAGCGGCTTGTTACTATTCCGCCAAGAGACATTACAGCGATATCCGTTGTACCACCGCCGATGTCCACCACCATGCTTCCATATGGTTTTGAAATATCAAGGCCTGCGCCTATTGCAGCTGCTATCGGTTCTTCTATTATGTAGACTTCCTTGGCACCAATGTTGTCAGCGGCATCTTTTACAGCCATTCTTTCAACTTCTGTTATTCCGCTTGGAACACAGATCATTACCCTTGGCTTGAAGAACAGGATTCTCTTTCCACAAACCTTTGCAATGAAATATTTCAGCATTTTTTCCGTTGTTTCGTAATCAGATATTACGCCGTCCCTGAGCGGTCTGACGGCAGTTATGTTACCGGGGGTCCTTCCCATCATGCGTCTGGCTTCCTCGCCGACTGCAAGTATGTTGCCTTCTTCATCCATTGCAACAACAGATGGTTCCCTAAGAACAATACCTTTTCCTTTTACATAAAGAAGCACTGTTGCCGTTCCCAAGTCAATTCCTATATCAAGACCTAAAGCCATAAATTCTCCTAAAACCTTTTTTTTCATTATCTCACACGGCACATGGGCTTTCAAGAAGAAACGGGGGTTTGCACCAAAATGATGCTATGAATATATATTTGTATGACTCATGGCAGAAATACATGCTTTCACCGGGGGTTGATTGCACCCAATCCTGCCCTGTGTTAGAATAATGAAGAAATAAAACGAACAGGAGCAACCAATATGATAAATAAACGTTCCATAGCCGAAGTTATCATTTTATCACTGATTACTTGCGGTATTTACTATCTCTACTGGATATATGCATTCTCAAATGACGTGAAGGTTTACCTTGACGATGAGACCATCAATCCCGGTCTTGAAGTACTTCTTTCCATAGTCACATGCGGAATCTACGCCATTTACTGGATGTATAAATACGGCAAGTATGTATCTACCTGCCAGGAAAAAGCCGGTGTCGCAGTCGAGGACAATGCAGTATTGTATCTTGTGCTTGCGATCTTCGGACTCAGCATCGTAAATGTAGGTCTTATGCAGAATTCCATGAATGTCATAATCGACCATATGGAGGCATAAAAAT
>DAINQB010000002.1:1222-5899 GCA_036743175.1 Bacillota bacterium
TGGATTTCCAGCGTGTTCTTACCATATTCAAGTTCATATTCGAAGCTGATTGTTTTATATGGAAGCTTGCCTGGTTTCCTCACCGGAACAAATCCCTTTTTCATCATATATGCAAGCGGAACCCCGAATATGAATCCCCTTGCCTCAGGAGCGACTATCAGATCAAAATCGCCGAAAGCCTCCATGCTTTTTTTCATTTCCTCAAGGCTGCAGGCAAGCGCTTCCGGGTCCTGAAGAACCGTTGTAATATCAATAAAATCTATCCCTTCCTTTGGAAAGTCCATTACATGTCTGAGTTTGGATTTCAAGTCCATATGAAATACTCCTTTGATATGTTTTACCAGAGTATATTTTACCATACAGACTTTTTTAATTAAACAAATTTCTTAAAGGAGCTCACCGTACCCGTATGATATAATTATTACAGAAAAGGGAAAACAAGCAGTAAGGAAGGAAGTGTTGAAAATGAACAAAACTCCTCATATTGGAGTGGACAGAGAGGGTATGATTGCGAAGACAATCCTTTTGCCGGGTGATCCGCTCAGGGCTAAATTCATAGCTGAAACCTATCTTGAGAATCCCGTCCAATTCAATGCCGTAAGAAATGCCTTCGGTTATACCGGCAGATACAAGGGAAAGGAGATTTCTGTAATGGGAACCGGCATGGGAATGCCCTCCATTGGAATCTATTCCTATGAACTCATACATACCTATGGAGTCAGGAACCTTATAAGGGTAGGCTCCTGCGGTGCATATCAAAAAAACCTGAATCTGTATGATGTGGTAATCGGAATGAGTGCATCCACAAACTCAAACTTTGCATCACAATACGGATTGAAGGGCACATATGCTCCAACGGCATCATGGAAACTTTTAAGCCGGGCGGTTGAGGTTGCAAAGGAAAAGGGTACTCCGGTTACAGTCGGTAATATTTTTTCATCAGACATATTCTATGACGACAATCCTGATGTCTGGAAGGACTGGGCAAAGATGGGAGTCCTTGCAGTGGAAATGGAAGCTGCTGCACTTTATATGAATGCTGCCAGGGCAGGTGTTGATGCTCTTTGCATCCTGACTGTCTCTGATTCATTGGTTACACATGAAGCCACCTCCAGCGAAGAGAGGCAGATTGCCTTTACAAAGATGATGGAAATAGCCCTCGAACTTGCTGAATAGAACTTACTGGATCATACTGAAAGCGGACTTCGGGTCCGCTTTTTCATTAGTATAAGGGTTGTCGTAAGCGCAAACACCAAAAACACAGGTATCAGATAGAATACGGCTTCGAGGGAGTGGTTTATGCTTACATAGCTTCCAATCAGCGGAGCAATGGCCCATGCAATGGAGCCGACAGAGGCTCTGATACCAAAGAGAAGTCCCTTCTTGTTATCCGGAACAAGTGTCAGTGAATAGGACATGATAAGGGGATCGGTTCCACCAAGCATAAGGAACATCAGCGAATAGAAAATGCCAAACCAAAGAAGAGACTGTGACAACAGGACTGGTATGACTGCAATTGCTCCTGCTCCAAGGAAAATTGCAACCAGTCTTCTTTTGTCATATCTGTCTCCCAATCTTGTAAACAATAGAGCTGATACCGCTGTTGCAACGCTTGCGCCCGCAGTGATTATGCCCGTTGTCAGTGAGGATCCTTCGATTGTGCCTCTTATCTGCTGAACTAAGAGCGGTAGATATGGAGTAGCAACCGTCCTGCTTATTCTCATGAAGAATATGACAACCAGAACAAGGATTACATAGGGTGTGAATATCTTCCAGAATCCTGTTCCGGAACCGCCGGTTTCCTCCCTGACAGGTACTTTGTCCTCCTTGATGAATATCAGTATGAGGAAGAATGCAACCAGCATTATTGCTCCACCCAGAATGAAGCTGGCTCTGTATCCGACTGCCTCAGCAAGTACTCCGCCCACGGCAGGTCCTATGGATCGTCCAAGGAAGGTGGATGAAGCGAGTATCCCAAGTGCAAATGACATGTTTTGCTGCGGTGTCTTGGCTGCAACAAGGGCTCCTGCTGCAGTGACAGTCCCCGAAAGGAATCCCTGGAATGCCCTGAGGGCAAGGACCCATCCGACCGAGTTTACAAGACCAAGTCCTGTCAGAATAAGAAAAGAGCTGAACAAGGCACGAAGCAGCATCGGTTTCTTCCCGAAACGGTCGGCCATGATTCCCCAGACAGGGGCCATGATTCCCATTCCTATTGCCGGCGCAGAGCTGATGATCCCCGTAAGCAACCGCAGCTTGTCAGGTTCCGTGACTCCCATTTCCTGTATATAGTATGGAAGGAAAGGAATCCCGAAACTGAATGACATCAGGGACAGTATCTGCACAGCCCAGACTATATAGAGGGTTCTCTTCCAGCCGATGTCCATCCTACAGTCCGTATTTCTTCATCATTTTCCGAATAAACTCAGTCCCCTGTGACACCAGGGTATCTCCGTCTTTTGCAAGCTGACGCCACACCCATGTGTTCATGTTATCAGTGCAGTCCACAAAGCTCTCAAGTGCAGCGTACCCTGTGTAGTTGATCTCTGCCAGAGCTTTGAAGATGTCATCCCAGTCAACAAGACCGGTTCCAGGTATTCCCCTGTCATTTTCGCAGAGGTGATAATGCATAAGATTATCTCCTGCAGCAATCGTTGCATCGTAGAATGACTTTTCCTCAATGTTCATGTGATATGTGTCAAGATGGATTTTTATGTTGTCCCTTCCGATCATATCCTTAAGCATAAGTGCTTGCTCACATGTATTGACGAGAAATGTTTCATATCTGTTCACTGGTTCAAGACCGATGAAAACACCCATTCCAGAGGCATAGTCGGCAACTTCCCTGAGACAGTCAGCTGACCATGTATATTCCCTTACCGTCGGACGCCCGTCAAGCTGGCGGATGTGTTTGGAATAAATTACTCCTGAAAAATTGGTGGCTCCTATATCTGCAGTGGCCTTTACACAACGTTTTAGATAATCAACACCTTTGGCCCTTATCACCGGGTCATCACTTGTTATATCCGTATCATCAAGAAGTACCGTTGAAGTGCAGGCATCAAAGTCCAGCTGCTTCAATCTCTCTCCGACTGCCGCAGTATCAAACTTATCAAGGACCATAAGCGGAAGCTCAATGAAATCCATTCCAAGATCCTTCGCTCTGTCAATAAGATCAAGCTGGTCGTTGTTCCATTCACTGCACCATGCATATGCGTGTATTCCTAATTTCATCCTTCGCCTCCTTGGAATTTTGTACCATTATATAACAAAACCCCAACATTTTTCACTTTCACCCCCGGGGTAAAAGTAAAAAGTTTTGACTTTTACCCCGGGGGTGAAAGTAAAAAAATTTAAATTTTACCCCGGAGGTGAAATTAGAAAAAGGGGAAATAATGATGAAAAAAAACAGTGCGGGGGCACTGTTTTAAAGTTTGTTGAGGTATTTGCCGTATCCTTCTTTTTCCATGTCTTTTTCCGGGATGAACCTTAGTGCGGCGGAGTTGATGCAATATCGGAGGCCTGTCGGGTCCGGACCGTCATCAAAGACATGGCCAAGGTGGGCTGTACCGGAGCTGTTCCTGATCTCCGTCCTCGCCATTCCATGGCTTCCGTCAAATTTCTCTGTTACCGCCTCCTTTTCAAGGGGCTTTGTAAAACTGGGCCATCCGCAGCCTGAATCGAACTTGTCCCGTGAAGTGAACAACGGTTCTCCGGTGACAATGTCAACATATATACCTTTCTCCTTGTTATCCCAGTACTCATTCATGAAAGGTGGTTCAGTGGCATTATTCTGGGTCACTTCAAACTGTATGGGAGTGAGTCTTTCCCTGAGGTCATTTTTCTCCTGCTTCCATACCTTTTCAATGAAATCCTGTCTTCCGGATGATTTCTTGTATAACTTATATCTTCCCGGATTCTTTTCATAGTATTTCTGGTGATAGTCCTCCGCTACATAGAACTTTTCGGCCGGAAGAATCAATGTTGTAACAGGTTTTTCAAAGTTGAAGACCCGCTGTATTTCGTTTCGTGATTCTTCAGCAACCGCCTTCTCTTCTTCGTTTCCATAAAAAATTGCCGGCCTGTACTGTGAACCCCTGTCTGCAAACTGTCCGCCGTCATCCGTGGGGTCAATCTGCCTCCAGAACACCTCCAGGATTTCGCCGTATGTTACCTTTTCAGGATCATAAGTTACTTCCACTGCCTCAAAGTGGCCGGTGGTACCTGTGCAGACCTGTTCATATGTGGGATTTTCAACATGTCCTCCCGTATATCCCGGAAGAACTGATATTACACCTTCTGTATCTGCAAGAGGTTGTTCCATGCACCAGAAACATCCGCCTGCAAGAATTGCTTTTTTAAATTTTGTCTCCATCATTGCACGTCCTTTTTAATAATCTCAGTATTTTATACCCATATAGATTATTTTCTTGCAACTCCCGACTCAACCGCCGCCTTGGCCACCGCCTTGGCAACTGCCGGTCCAACCCTTGGGTCAAAGGGCTCAGGGATAACATACTCGGGGCACAGGTCATTTTCATTTATCAATCCGGCAATGGCATATGCTGCAGCTATCTTCATTTCATCATTTATGTCAGATGCCCTTACATCGAGGGCTCCTCTGAAAATACCCGGAAATGCCAGCACATTGTTTATCTGATTGCGAAAATCAGACCT
>DAINQB010000002.1:5999-9360 GCA_036743175.1 Bacillota bacterium
GATTCAATCCCTCCCGGCCTTTGTATATGGCTCCCTGCCTGTCACATAGGATGACTTTCTTCAATCCCATTCCCATAAGAAGCTTCGTCACTGCTATTCCGGCCGCTCCTGAACCATTTACCACAACTGAAATGTCCTGTATCTCCTTGCCTGCAATCTTTAGGGCGTTTATCATTGCCGCCAGAGTAACCACAGCTGTTCCATGCTGGTCATCATGGAATATCGGGATATCGCAGGTTTCCTTCAGTCTTCTTTCAATCTCAAAACATCTGGGAGCTGAAATGTCCTCAAGGTTTATTCCACCGAATGAACCCGCAAGAAGAGTTATGGTCTTTACGATATCATCCACATCCTTGCTTCTTATGCAAAGAGGAAAGGC
Organism: Bacillota bacterium; assembly: GCA_036743175.1. Classification (GTDB taxonomy): domain Bacteria; phylum Bacillota; class Clostridia; order DUPQ01; family DUPQ01; genus JAFGQE01. The sequence goes on from DAINQB010000002.1 coordinate 6,379, forward strand.
ATCGACACCTCCAAAGGTCTTGAACAGAACACATTTGCCTTCCATGACCGGCATACCTGCTTCAGGCCCGATATCTCCAAGCCCAAGCACTGCGGTTCCATCAGTGACCACCGCAACAAGGTTGTGTCTTCTTGTATATTCATATGACAAATCAGGGTTTTTCTCTATTTCCAGGCACGGCTCAGCAACACCGGGCGTGTAGGCCACTGAAAGATCATCCTTGTTGTTGACTTCAACGGTACTGATTACCTCGATCTTTCCCTTCCATTCCCCATGAAGCTTCAATGCCTTTTCTTTGATATCCATCATTACCTCCACTATTTCAAGTTCTGTAATTTTATTTTATACCATTGTTCCGGTCAACATATCATTTATCATATAATCAAGTACAGGATTAACCCCGACCCGGCCTTTTGTCTCAAATGTCATGAATACATTGCCGTCCTTCTCACACATGATGGGAAGCCTTTTCTTCAGCCCTTCTGTTCTTTTCCCGAAGGATGGCTTCTCAAATCCAAAGGCATACAGTTTGTCAGCCTTAAGGTCAATGTAGTATTCGGCCACATGGTCAATGAAACCCTTGTCCCCGTTATACCAGTAGGAACAAGCCTTCCCATCATAGTGTTCCTTCATGTCATCTGATAGAGCGACAAATGACAGTCCCTTCAAGGCTCCGTCCTCTCCCAGTTCACCAGGATCGAATATTGGTACAAAACCATACTCCTGACCGTTTATTTTATATGACTTGCATTCTTCCTCATCTGTCAGGAACACAATTCTTTTACCTTCGGGAATAATTCCCGAGAAATTTTCATATAGCATTGATGATGAAACCAGCACTGCTTCCGCGTCTTCAATTCCTGAACTGAATAAAAAGGGAGAATCTGCCACTGTACGTGCCGCTTCAATTCCCAGGCTGTAGACACCTGTTTTCTTCTCCGGTTTCGGGAAGACTGTTATTTCCATTCTGTCTGTTGAAATATATTCCCCGCCTGACAGCATACATGAATCCAGGTTAACAATTGTTCTTTCCTCCACCTGCGGTAGTCTTACCTTGATTACTCCGGCGTCTATAGAGGTGCATGCTCCTGCATTGACACCTTCCAGTATATAATTTCGTGCCGGATTGCCATTGCAAACCAGGGACGCCATTAGGGTGAGACCGGATATATCCCTTGCGGAATCATTCAGAACCCATGCCTCAATATATAGTTCATCCCCGGAATATCCCGTCCACCGGTCACATCTCAGATTTAGTTTCACCGGTTCAAGACTTTCCTTGAATGAGAAATATGCCTTCTTCGGCACCCTGTCAACATCCAGCAGGGTTTTCATCCATCCCGACGGCCAGGCGTCTATAAGGAGATGGACTGCAGTTGATACTATTCTGTCCGCCCTTCTTCTGAATGCAAGGGTCATCAGTTTTGTTGCAAATGCCTGGTGCTCCTGACTGGCTTCTATCCAATCCCTTATGTTGTCCTGCTCTTCATACCAGTCACCATGCATGGTGTTTGTCTGCGACTTCACTATTCTGTCAGATATCCAGTATTCATCATCATGTTTGGGCAGCCACTCTTCAGGATAATATTTTCTCATCACGGAATAATTGTCCAGACCTTCAGCTCCATATTCCCCGCAGCCGGTCTTCCAGCCTTTGTTCAAGGCAGGCAGATAACCCTTGTAGAGCATCCCTATGGGCAGGGCATGGTTCGTATACCACATGTTGTAACAGTGGAAATCAGACATTCCCTTTTCCGTCGGCGGATCATAATCACCTTCCACTCGCTTTATCACCCTGTCGGGATTTTCAAAATATGTAGCGGCATCACAGGCATCAAAGAACCGTTCAAGTTCCCTTCTTGACAAATGCCTGTGTGAAAGGCCATATTTTTCAGGCGCAAAAGGTTCGTTTATATAGGTTGACATTATTACAGACGGGTGGTTTCTGACATGACGTTCCATTTCTCCCGCTTGTTTGATTCCTTCATGGAATTGATTCTTTCTCATATACCCGAACAATGGAAGGTCAGTCTGGCAAAGCATTCCAAGCATGTCGCAGAAATGGTATATTTCCTCCTGTACAGGTCTTTGTGTCAGGCGGTAGTAGTTCATGTTGCAGTATTTGGCAATAATGATATCCTCAATAAGCTGTTCAAAATCATTTCTCATGACACAAAGCTGCAGATGTCCCATTTCATTTGCCCCGCGGAGCAGAATTGGTTTGTTGTTGAGGTACAGGTCACCCTTTGGCTCATTGCTGTCGTTCATGTGGAACTTGCGCATTCCGAATGTCTTTTCCAAGGAGTCTGACCTGGTTGAAACAGAGATAAGATAAAGCAGGGGATTTTCAGTTTCCCATAACCTGAATCCCTCCATCGGAATCTCAATGTCATAATAATTCATGCCAAAACCGCATGGGAACTCATGCGTTGCAGTGAAACTGTCACCCTTAAAATTATATGGAAGAATTTCAAGTTTGAAACTTACTTCAGAGTTGTCAGCATTGTCTGAAACGAATGCAATTCTGACATTTGCAATCCCACTGTCAATATCAGGTCTTACAAATACGTCATGGATATATGATGCAGGTCTTTCTTCCATGTAGACTTTGTCAAAGATTCCTCCTCCGGCAGGGCAGTGATGCCATCCGTCCTCAGGGCCATCCCAGCCCAATCCCGTTGCCGCATAGAGTTTGTCACCATTGACCTGCATATCTCCGTTGCCAATCGTCGGTATATCATTTTTTACAATTACTTCAAGTCTGTTTGATTTTTCAAGGAAATCCGTTGCATCAAATTCAAAGGATGCAAAGAATCCCTCATGACCTCCAACATACCTGCCGTTCAAATACACCTCTGCAATGTAATCCACTCCCTTGAATACGATGAATGTCCTTTTCCCGGCCTCTTGATTTTCCAGAATAAACTCGGATGTATATACTGCAGACCATCTCCCTGCAGGACCTGTATAATGGGGAATCGT
>DAINQB010000002.1:9460-11664 GCA_036743175.1 Bacillota bacterium
GCTATACCTGCAAATATGTCCTTTTTATCCTTCATATGAGTCCCCCCTCATTTTCTCAGTATATAATACCAAATTATTCAGTCCTGAATATACAATTATGCTGAACTAAAATTTTCCACAAAAAAACCGCCTTCGATGAAGGCGGCATTGATGCTTTTCGCTCAGGGGAATATCCCTCTTATTTTCTTTGCATCCGAAAGTCTTTCCAAGGCAACCATATAGGCTCCCATTCTCATTGAACTCTTCTTTTCATGCATCTTGTCCCAGACTTCATTGAATGCCCTTATGATGATTTTCTCCAGTGTCCTGTTGACTTCATCAAAGTCCCAGGTAAGTGACTGAATGTTCTGGACCCACTCAAAATATGAAACTACAACACCGCCGGCATTGGCAAGGATGTCAGGTACAACAATGACTCCCATATCATTGAGTATCTTGTCAGCTTCTACCGTGGTAGGACCGTTTGCTCCTTCAACTATGACCTTGGCCTTTATCTTCTTGGCAAGTTCCGCAGTAATCTGATTTTCCATTGCTGCAGGGACAAGCACATGCGCATCACAGGTAAGAAGCTCCTCATTGCTGATATATTCGAATCCACCGTTGGTGTAATCCTTCAGGAACCCTCCTCCATCGATGAAATCCATGATCTTTGGTATATCAAGCCCCTTCTTGTTGAAAACACCGCCGGAAACATCACTCAGTGCTATGACCTTCATGCCTTCCTTATGAAGAAGACGCGCGGCAACACCACCGACTTTTCCTGCTCCCTGTATGGCTACGGTTGTATCATAGACGGGTGTTCCCATCCTGTGAAGTATTTCCTTGGTTATAAGCATTACGCCACGACCCGTTGCTTCGCTTCTGCCCACAGAACCACCTATACCAACGGGTTTGCCTGTAACTACCCCCGGGACCGTGTATCCCTTGAACATGCTGTATGTGTCCATTATCCATCCCATTATCTCAGCATTGGTATTGATATCAGGAGCCGGGATGTCCTTTTCAGGTCCTATAAGAGGAAGGATCATTGCAGTATATCTTCTTGTAAGCCTTTTCAGTTCATTTTTAGACAATTTGGCCGGATCCACTCCGACGGCACCTTTTCCTCCGCCGTAAGGAATGTTTACAACGGCACATTTGAATGTCATCCAGGCGGCAAGAGCTTTTACCTCGTCAATGTCTACATCGGGATGGAATCTTATTCCACCTTTGCAAGGTCCCCTTGAACTGGAATGCTGCACCCTGTAACCTTCAAATACTCTGACGCTTCCGTCATCCATTTCAACCGGGATAGCTACCTTCAGCTCCCTTTCGGGATACTTGATTGCTTCATAATCCTGAGCGGGCAATCCAAGGATCTTTGCTGCCGCTTCCACAGTTTCCAAAAAGTTATCATATGGATTATAACCTTTCAACGCACTTACCTCCCCACGTGGTATTGAATATATTTTATACATTCACTGCATAAATATCTTATCATGGATTGTTCAATAATTAGCATATTTTCTCATTGGAATTCAATTCATTTCTGCAATTCTGTCTTTTGCATATCCGACAAGGTCTGAAGTCGGAAAATCATTTATCAGAGTGTTGTAATGCTCCCTTGCCTTTTCATAGTTTCCAAGCTGCTGGTACGCCTTTCCGGTATAGTAAAGAAGACCCGTCTTGTTTGTATATGTGGTTATTACCTCTGCTTTTTCATACATCTCAATGGCCTTGGTGGGATTATCAAGCTCGAAGTAAGACCTTCCCATAAGGTAATAGCATCTTCCTATGTTCTCATGATTGGGATTGTAGTTTTCCACCTTTGACAGATTTGCAAGCGCTCCTTCAAAGTCGTCCTGGTTGTAAAGCTCGAGTCCTATATTGAACAGGCTGTCCGCAGCCATCGATGCCGCCCTTGCATAAACCTCATTGAAGAGCTCCTTGTCAGCACCCTTGTACATGTCTTCGTCAAGGGTTTTTGCTATGTCTGCACTTGTAATGTATTGTTCAGTTTCAAAGAGATAAGCTGCCCTGTACAATTCAAGCAATGCCTGGCTTTTGTCTGCTTCCTCCTGAAGTGAAGCGATGGTTTCCTTGTCCTCTTCGGAACCTGCCAGTGCATCCTGTGTCTCCTGTTCACTCAAGGCAAGGTTTTCACGGAGTTCACTTATCTGCTGGTTCAGGTCATTGACTTCCTGCTGTGAATAAGTCACCTCAGT
>DAINQB010000002.1:11764-25201 GCA_036743175.1 Bacillota bacterium
ACCTTGTCAAGAAGTATGCTGGCTTCATCGAAATCCGGTGACAGGTTCAGTACCTTCCTGAGTTTTATTACTGCAATATCGGTGTTTCCGGACAGCACATTGTCAACCGCATCGTTATAGTACTCCACGGCATCTTTTTCGCTCTGAAACATCCTGACATCCGAATCCTTGATGATGCCCAGGTCAATCTTCTTTATGTCCTTAATCAGTTCCTTGAATTCCACTAAGCTGTTCCCTCACAAACCTCTTCACATCAGCAATGTAATACAATGAGCCAAAAGTGCAGATTACCCCATCCTTACCTGCAATTTCCATGGCTTTTTTAAGACCCTCTTCAATTGTATCACCGGCAATGCTGTTTTTACAGTATCTTCTGACCGTTTCCAGCAGTTCTTCAGCCCCAAGAGCCCTGTGCCAGTTTGGTCGCACGGTTATCACTGCATTCGCATCATACAGAACCTGTGCCACCATTGATTCATAATCCTTGTCTTTCATCACACCCATGACATAAACAATCTTTCCGGTATCGAATCTTTCCTCAAGAGTCTTCCTCAGGACTGCCGCTCCATGGGGGTTGTGAGTTGCATCGCAGATAATCGTTGGATTTGTCCAAAGGATTTCTACCCTGCCAGGCCACTTTGTAAGTTCGAGTCCCTTCCTGATATCATCGTTTTCTATGTCAAATCCATTTTCCCTTACAATTTTCAGTGCTTCGATTGCAGTAACGGCATTCTTTATCTGATGTCTTCCAAGCAATGAAATATTTATACCGGTCATTCCCTGGTAATCAAATGAATATCCATTGTCTGTATTCGATATGTTTGATATGCCGTCCATGTCTGCAACAATGACCTTTGACCCTATGTTTCCGGCAAACTCCCTGATCACATTGATTGCGTCATCAGGATTGTCTCCATAGACAACCACCGGTCTTCCCGGTTTTATTATTCCGGCTTTTTCAAATGCTATCTTTGAAATCGTATCTCCGAGTATTGCCGTATGGTCAAGTCCTATGGCTGTTATGACTGAAACTATCGGATCCTTGATTATATTGGTTGAATCCAGCCTTCCTCCAAGTCCCGTCTCCAGCACAACTATATCGCATTTGGCATCCCTGAAATACAGGAATGATATGGCTGTATTCAGCTCGAAGAAAGTAGGATGATTCCTCCCCGAGGCAACCATCACATCAATCTTTTCCTTGAGCAGAATAACATACTCTATCAGCCTGTCATCCGGTATATTCTCAAGGTCAACCTGTATTCTTTCAGTGAATTTCTCAAGATACGGGGAAGTGAACAGACCAGTTCTGTAACCGGCCTCCATCAGGGCACGGGTTATGTAGGAACACACACTGCCTTTTCCATTTGTTCCTGCCACATGGACGAATTTCAACTCATCCTGCGGATTCCCAAGAAGACCCAGCAGATACCTGATATTTTCCAACCCCAGTTTACTTCCGAAAAGAGACGCAGCCTCTATGAAATCAATTGCTTCTTTATAGTTCATACTTGTTATGCTCCGTGGCAATATTTATATTTCTTCCCGCTTCCGCATGGACAGGGATCATTTCTCCCCACTTTTTTTACCGCTTTCTTCTGTCTCAGTGCACCTGCTGAGTCATGGGATGCATTGAGATTCATCTGCCTTTGGGCAGGTCTCATCTCCTCAGGTCTCCCGGCTCTTATTCCCATCATCATTCTGACCGCTGAAGTCCTGATGTTTGCATTCATCTCCTCAAACATCTCAAATCCTTCAAACTTGAATTCAACCACAGGATCCCTCTGGCCATATGCGCGAAGACCTATTCCCTGTCTCAGCTGGTCCATGGCGTCTATGTGGTCCATCCACTTTTCATCAACCACACGCAGCAGTACAACCCGCTCCGCTTCCCGCATTGTCTTTTCACCCAGTTCATTTTCCTTCTTGTCGTAAGCCTCTGTAACATGGTTATATACCATGTCAGCAAACTCCATGGGAGACAATCCCTTTCGTTCCTCTTCAGAGAATTCAATTGGGGTTTCAGACGGAAATGTTGTATTGAAGAATGAAAGTATGCTGAACCAGTCCCATTTGGATGAGTTGGTTTCCTCTATGCAATAGGAGCCAACCGTTGAATCAATTATTCCCCTGATCATGCCTATGTATATATCCTTCAGGTTTTCGCCGTCCAGGACCTTCTGTCTCTGGTCATAGATGACTTCCCTCTGCTTGTTCATTACATCATCATACTGAAGTACATGTTTTCTGATATTGAAGTTTCTTCCTTCAACCTTCTTCTGTGCTCCTTCGATGGCATTTGAAAGCATCCTGTGTTCTATGGGAACGTCCTCCGGCAGACCCAGTGCATTTACCACGCCCGTGAGTCTGTCCTGGCCAAAGAGCCTCATGAGATCATCCTCAAGGGATATGAAGAACTTGGACCTTCCGGGGTCTCCCTGCCTTCCGCTTCGGCCTCTTAACTGGTTGTCTATCCTTCTTGACTCATGTCTTTCGGTTCCAACAATATATAACCCACCGGCATTTATTACGGTTTCCTTGTCTTTTTCAATACTCTCCTTGAATTCCCTTTCGAACCCACGGAATTTCTCCCTTGCGGCAAGTATTTCAGAATCACTGGTTTCATTGAAGCCGGTAGCCTGGATCAGCAGATGCTCCTCATAGCCTTCTTTTCTCATTTTCTGAAGAGCCATGAACTCAGGATTTCCCCCAAGCATAATATCCGTTCCACGACCTGCCATATTGGTTGCGATGGTAACAGACCCAACTCTTCCGGCCTGTGCCACTATCTCTGCCTCGCGTTCATGGTACTTGGCATTCAGTACTTCATGCTTGATGCCGCTTCGTCTTAGCAAAGTACTTAGGAACTCGGAAGTCTCAATGGATATTGTTCCGATCAGAACAGGCTGCTGCCTGCCATGTGCTTCCTTTACCTCTTCAAGGACCGCAGCGAATTTACCCTTTGCAGTTTTATATACTGCATCGGGGGCATCCGCCCTTATCATGGGTTTGTTGGTGGGTATTACAATGACATCAAGTCCGTATATTTCCCTGAATTCCTCTTCTTCCGTAAGGGCAGTACCTGTCATACCTGAGAGCTTTTCATACATCCTGAAGTAATTCTGGAAGGTTATGGTTGCAAGGGTCTTGCTTTCCCTTTCAACATTTACGCCTTCCTTTGCCTCTATTGCCTGGTGCAGGCCATTGGAATAGCGTCTTCCGTACATCATTCGGCCGGTGAATTCATCTATTATAATTACTTCGTTGTTTTTAACGACATATTCCTTTTCACGCTTCATTGTCCCATGGGCCTTCAGTGCCTGGTTGATATGATGCATCAGCGTCATATTCTCAGGTTCAGAGAGACCTGTAACCCCGAAATGACGTTCTGCCCTTGCCAGGCCTTTTTCAGTCAGAGTGGCGCTTCCGGCTTTTTCGTCGACTATATAATCGACGTCATAATCCTCTTCTTCCTTCTTGTCATCGGTTTCAGCAAAGACCTTCTTCGAAAGCCCTCTTGCAAATGAGTCAGCCCTTTCATAAAGGTCAGTTGATTTTTCACCGGGGCCGGAAATAATAAGGGGGGTCCTGGCTTCGTCTATGAGGATACTGTCAACTTCATCGATTATTGCGAATACATGTCCCCTTTGCACCATGTTCCTTTTATATATGACCATGTTGTCACGCAGATAATCGAATCCAAACTCATTGTTGGTACCATATGTTATGTCACAGAGATATGCATCCCTTCTTTGTTCGTTGGTTATACCATGGATTATTATTCCGGTAGTCAGTCCGAGGAAGGCATAGACCTTTCCCATCATTTCCCCCTGATATGACGCAAGGTAGTCATTGACCGTTACAAGATGGGCACCCTTTCCTGTCAGTCCGTTCAAATACAATGGGAAGGTTGCTGCAAGGGTCTTTCCTTCACCGGTCTTCATTTCAGCTATCCTGCCCTGGTGTATGACTATTCCACCTATCAGCTGGGTTCGAAAAGCCCTCTGACCCAGTACCCTTCTGGCGGCCTCCCTTACGGTTGCAAAAGCTTCCGGTAGAATATCATCAAGGGTTTCACCCTCGGAAAGTCTCTTTTTGTACTCATCGGTCAAAGCTCTGAGACCCTTGTCGTCAAGGGCCTTCATTCTCTCCTCATGGGATTCTATTTCATCTACGATGGGTATTATTCTCTTTAGTTCCCTGTCACTGTAACTGCCTATTATTTTCTCGAAAATTTTGATCACTTATCTGTCCCCGTATTTTTCTGTCATTCGTCCAAGTATAAGATTATATCCGTCGGCTCCATAGTTGAGACAACGGTTTACCCTGCTTATTGTTGCAGCACTTGCACCGGTCTCCTCGGATATTTCGGAATAGGTTTTCTTATCCCTCAGCATCCTGGCAACCTCCAGTCTCTGGGCAATGGCATTTAGCTCACTGACCGTACAAATATCCTCAAAGAACATGTAGCACTCCTCGGAATCCTTAAGCTCAAGTATAGCCCTGAACAATGTATCAATATGTTGATTCTTTATTTTACCATTCATGGAAACCTCCGGTTTTCCGGTCTTCCGGAAACGCAATTCAGCGCTTTAATGCGCGAAACAATTATAACATATTTCAGGCATTTCCTGTGATACGGTTGACTGCAACGGAAGCCAGTAAAATACCTGCCGCAGAAGGTACATAGGCTATACTTGCAGGGACTTTCCTGCCGTTTGCATCCAGCGGCAGGTCTTCACCCTTTAACAGCGGTTCTTCATCGGACCAGACAACCTCAAGCTTTTTTACTCCTCTTTTCCTGAGTTCGGTGCGAATGACCCTTGCAAGTGGATCGACGGAAGTCTTTGATATGTCGCTGACCCTCAGTCTTTCGGGATGGAGTTTGTTTCCCGTGCCCATGCAGCTGATTATCGGAATTGCTTTGCCAAGTGCATATTCCGCAAGGATCAGTTTTGAAGTCACGCTGTCAATTGCATCGATTATGTAATCGACACCATCCGTTATAAATGATTCAATGTTTGTTTCGTCAATGAAGGCATTGTGACCAACGATTTCAACCCCGGGATTTATTTCCCTTGCCCTTTTGGCGGCAGCCTCGGTCTTGAATGTCCCTATGGTTGATTCAAGTGCAATGAGCTGCCTGTTCAGATTTGTGATATCAACCCTTGCATGGTCAATTATTATAAGCTTGCCGACTCCTGAACGCACCAATGCCTCAAATGCATATGAGCCAACACCTCCCAGACCGACAACACATATGCAGCTGTTTTGAAGCTTTACCAAAGCTTCTCTTCCAAGCAACGCAGCAGTTCTTCCGAATCTTGGATCACTCATTTTGAAGTTCCTCCAGAAGTGCCTGGAATTCCCTGGGTGGATCAACCTCAAATGAAAGATATTCACCGGTAACAGGATGATTGAATGCAAGTTTTCCTGCATGCAGTGCCTGTCCGTCGATATTGAAATTTCTCTTCCCTTTCCCATAGGTCTGGTCTCCGGCAAGAGGATAACCAATATATGCCATATGGACCCTTATCTGATGGGTTCTGCCTGTTTCAAGGACTGCCTTGATCAGAGTTGCCCTCTTGAATCTCTCCACGACAGTGAAGTGAGTTACGGCTTCTTTTCCATTTCTTAGGTTGACTCCCATCTTCTGTCTGTCAGCATGATGACGTCCGATGGGGGCATCTATCCTGGCTGAGTTCTCACCAATAACACCAACTACGATGGCAGTATATTCCCGAAGAAGGTCATGCCTTTGGAACATATCCGTCAGGGTCCTGTGTGCCTGGTCGGATTTGGCAACAACAAGTATTCCTGATGTATCCTTGTCAATCCTGTGGACAATACCGGGTCTTTCCACTCCGTTTATGGATGAAAGCCTGCCGTCACAATGATAAAGAAGGGCGTTTACAAGGGTTCCTGTATAATTGCCCGGAGCAGGATGAACCACCATCCCCCTGGGCTTGTTTACAACAATAATATGGTCATCTTCATATATTATTTCAATGGGAATGTCCTCAGGAAGTGCATCAGTTGCCTCAGGCTCAGGGATGGTGATGGTTATTACATCACCCTCACGCAGCTTATAACCGGCCTTGGCCGCTTTTCCGTTTACGAGGACCTCGTCCGAAGATATCAGTTTCTGAATATATGACCTTGAAATATCCTCAATTTCATCAGACAGATATGCATCCAACCTGACTCCGGATACATCGCACTCAATTTTCATTGTCATCTTTCTTTCCTTCATCCATAACCGGACCCTTGTCTTCCTTGCCTGGTTCCTTGTAGAAAAAGATTATGAAAACCACCAGGATTGCCGTACCTATGGTCACAAGCATATCCGCAACGTTGAAGATCGGAAAATCGTATCCGAAGATATAAAAATCAAGGAAATCAGTAACCCTGCCGTTGAATATCCTACCGATTGCATTGCCGATTGCCCCTGCAATTATCATGGTCAGTGAAAGCCTTACCGGCCACATCTCAAATTTAACGAAAAAATACAACAGACCGATCGAAACTACAACACTGAGGATGCCAAGTATCATTGTGGAATTCTGAAACATTCCCCAGGCAGCTCCTGTATTTGTGTGATGGGTTATATAAAAGAAATCCTTTATGACTTCAATCTTATCTCCTTCAGCCATGCTGCCTGAAATGACAGCTTTTGTAATCCTGTCGGCCGCAAGACCTGCTATGGTTACAATAAACCATAGAAGTGATTTCCATTTGAAACTATTCTTCTTCAACTTCAATTATCCTTTCAATCTGCGTGCATCTTCCGGTTTTCTCATCTATTTCAAGAAATACTCCGTTTATCTGGGCTCTTCCCTTTTGCATCTGGAAATGTGCCGGCAGCCCTGTCCTGAATTTATTTATTATCAGTTCCCTGTCGGTACCGATTATTCCATCATAGGGACCCGTCATACCTGCATCAGAAATGATTGCCGTACCACAGGGGAGAATTCTTTCATCAGCTGTCTGGACATGGGTATGGGTGCCTATGACTGCACTTATCCGTCCGTCAAAGTTCCATGCAAAGGCAGCTTTCTCACTAGTTGCCTCAGCATGGAAATCCACAAGAACTGCCCTGGTTTTTTCCTTGATGCCATCGAGCGCCGATTCAAGGGCCTCAAACGGGCACTCACAAGGGTCCATGAATACCCTTCCGCTCAGATTTACCACTGCAAGGGTGCTGCCGTTCTTCTTTATGTAACCAATTCCATATCCCATGCCTGAATTGGAATAATTCAGAGGTCTTAGAAGATTTTTGTCACTGTCAATGTAGTGGAAGACTTCCTTCCTGGCCCAGATATGGTTTCCGGTGGTTATAATGTCTGCTCCTGCCTCATATATTTCCTTTGCACCTGCACCATTGATACCTTTTCCTCCGGCGGAGTTCTCCCCGTTTACAACACAAAAGTCAGCTTCGAATTTGCTGAGTATATCTCCAAGCCTTCTTTGTAATATTTCTCTTCCTGACCTGTAGCAAACATCTGCGATGAAGACTACTCTCATGTATCCTCCGCAATGTATAAGAAAAACGCGGATAAACCGCGTTTTCCTCTATTTTGCATATTCTGTAACCCTGGTTTCCCTTATGACATTTACTTTTATCTGTCCCGGATAGTCAAGTTCATCCTCAATCTTCTTGACTATTTCCCTGCATTTGAGAACAATGTCGTCATCTGACAGTTCATCGGGCTTGACCATTATACGAATCTCTCTGCCTGCCTGAACGGCATATGATTTTTCAATGCCGTCAAAGGACGAAGCAATCTCCTCGAGTTTCTCTATTCTCTTGACATATGCCTCAAGGGTTTCCCTTCTGGCTCCGGGTCGTGCAGCAGATATGGCATCAGCCGCCTGTATTAAAACTGATATTGCACTGTTTGGTTCAACATCCCCATGGTGGGACATTATGGAGTTTATAACAACATCATTTTCCTTGTATTTCTTTGCTATGTCTGCACCAATTGAAATATGTGAACCTTCCATCTCGAAGTCAATTGATTTTCCTATGTCATGGAGCAATCCGGCTCTTTTTGCAAGTTTGACATCAAGACCAAGCTCGCCTGCCATTACTCCCGCAAGGGAAGCAACTTCAAGTGAGTGCTTCAGAATGTTCTGGCCATAGCTTGTGCGGTACTTAAGTCTTCCGATCAGAGTGATAAGCTCGGGATGAAGATTGAAAACGCCCGCATCAAAAGCAGCCTGATCACCTGTCTTCTTGACTGTGTTCTCAAGCTCCTTGGTCGCCTTATTGACCATTTCTTCTATTCTTGCCGGGTGAATCCTTCCATCGGCTATAAGTTTTTCAAGCGTTATCCTGGCTATTTCCCTTCTGATGGGATCAAACCCTGAAAGAACCACTGCCTCGGGAGTATCATCAATTATGATGTCTATCCCTGTCATGGTTTCAAGCGCTCTTATATTCCTGCCTTCCCTTCCTATTATCCTTCCCTTCATTTCATCATTGGGAAGTGCAACCACGGATACAGTATTTTCAGCCACATAATCAGCGGCGTTGTTCTGAATCGCTGTTGCTATTATAGTCTGGGCAATCTGGTCTGATTCCTCCTTGACCCTTGTTTCATGTTCTCTGATAATAACGGCCTTTTCATGTTTTATCTCATCTTCCAGAAGACTCAGCATATAGTTCTTTGCTTCCTCCACTGTCAGGCCGGATATTGTTTCCAGTTTTTCGAGCTGCCTCTGCAGCAACTCATTGGTCTCCCTCTCTTTTTCCTCGATTTTCTTAACTTTGTTTGTCAGCAGCTCATCCTTGCTTTCAAGGGATTCGAGCTTTCTTTCAAGATTCTCTTCCTTTTGGAGAATTCTCTTTTCCATCTGCAGTATTTCACTGCGTCTTTCCTTTAAATCCTTTTCCAATGCAACTTTGCTTTTGTGAATTTCTTCCTTGGCTTCAATCATTATTTCGCGTCTTTTGGCTTCAGCTTGTTTTTCGCCTTCAGCGATTATCTTCTGAACCTGGGACTTTGCATCTCCGACGGTCTTGCTCGCCTTGTTCCTTGCAGCGACACCACCAATCACAAACGATACAATCGCAATAATTATCAGCAAAGCAGCGCCAAATGATAAAATTAATATCATATTAGGCATTGCAGCACCTCCTTGTTAAATTTTCAATGTTCATATGTTATACAAACTGTATTCGTTTCATATTACACTGAAGTTCATTTTATATTCAATGGACAATACTGTCAAGAAATTATGGTTGCTCCGGCATCCCTGTCACTGCCCTTTATGGCAAAAACAATGCAGCCGGCAAGACCAAAGATGAAGGCAGCGATAAAATTGACTTCCGGTGAGATATTCCACAGAAAAGCCGCACCAAAGGCCGCAGCCGAGACAAAGATATCCCTTACGAGATAATATGCTCCAAATGTTCCCGCCTTTGACTCCTCAGGTGCAAGATCCATTATGAGCGCTTTTCTTGTCGGCTCCCCAAACTCCTTGAGGCCTCTTATTATGAACGCAATGACAAGCATGTTGAAGCTCCTTGAAAAAATCAGGACAAGTGGAAACAACGTAAAGAAAACGAAGGTCATCAGTACAAACGGCTTTTTGCCATGTTTGTCTGCAAAATATGCCACGGGTATGTAAACTATCAGGGCAGTGACCATTTCAATCATGGTCAGGATACCAAATTCAACGGTCGTCAGTCCATTCATGGTAACCACCCAGATTACAACAAACGCATATGGGATCTGTTCAGCGAACCTCACAAGAATATCGGATACAAGAAGAACCCCAAGTCGCCCCCTCAGGTTGCCTGCCGTCCTGAGAAACCCCTCTTTTCCTGCTGCCCTTGGTTTATCTTCCGGCATGAATTTGATTACAAATCCTATTGACAGCAGCGCAAGGACAGATGCAACTGAAAACGCAATTCTCATTCCTGTGACTTCTCCATATGAGGCTATGAGAACTCCGCCTGCCACAGGTCCAAGCGCCATGGGGATACGCCTTACAAATGAATGAATGGTAACTCCTGTAACCCTTTTGTTGCCCGGCATTGTCTTCGACACAAGACTCATTATTGCCGGAAGGGAAACCGCAGTCCAGGCAATGAAGAAAACAGCTCCTATGAGTACGGACTGCCAGACTGGAATGAAGATGACAATCATATACCCGACCAAGGCAAAGAGCGTGAATATGATCAAAGCCTTCTTGTGACCCAGCTTATCAGATATCCACCCTCCGGGATATGAATACAAGGAGCTGAGAAGATTATCCATTGTATTCAACAGAGCAACAGCAACAGCAGATCCTCCCAGGGATATGATGTAAAGGGGGAGAAACCTCTCCCCCATTTTCTCTCCGAAACCAATGAACACCACCATGACTGCCATGGACAGCATTCCACCGCTTATTCCGGATTTCTTCAGAAAGTTCCGTCTTCGGTTGCTACTTATTTCTTTTTCTACTTCCATCCTGCCATCCCGGTCATTCTATTCGTTCTATCATCCTCGGGAAACTCCTGGCCAGAAGCCTGTATACAACATAATTGACCACAGCCATTCCTATTATGAACACCATTACATTCAGGAACATCGATTTACCTGCAAATATTATGAATATTACTGCAAGCCCGGCAGCTCCCATACCTATCAGCATGTTGAATACCAGATTCATGTTCTGTTTGACAGCCTTTTGTTCATTGTCCCATTTCAGTTTGGGATTGGCTGCATCTATGAACATGCCGGTAAGTCTTGTAAGAATGACGGCATTCAACCCCGATAGAAGCATCAGCAATGCAATTGGTATGGAAATCTCAAGGAAAATGGTCATGACTATCATGAGAAGGATCATTCCGGCAGTGGAAACCACCATGCCCGATAACAGTTTTGCATTCAGCTGGTCAGCATAGCCAATGGGAAGGTACTTCATCATATAAAGCTGTGATCCTTCCCTGGATACAGATGTAGCAGTAATACCGTTCATTGCACTTATGAACATGAAAACAACAAACGAACCGGCTATGAATATCCCCGGAGGCGCTGAAGCAAGCAGCTGCTCCTTGATTACTGCAACCTCATCTGCACCTATTGAAATGAACATTGGCACAATCATGAAAAGAGGCAGCAGTATGTCAATCATTACAAGGTTCATGAAATATATGGGTGTCCTGAATATCAGTTTCAGTTCCTTGTAAAGATATGTGACAACGGGATTCCTTGAATCAAACCCATCTATCCTCTTTACATCAAATTTTCTCCTTGACACCTGCTGGTTGATTCCCAGCACTCCTTTGAAATACAGTGCCTTTGAAACAAGAAGGAATACAAGGATAGCTGCAGCCGCAACAAGAAGGAATATTATAAGGTGAAGCAGATTGTTATCAACCAGGGCCCTGGTCGCATTGGGGAGACCCGGGAAAAACCTTGCTATGTTTTCCGCCATGGATATCCTGCCTGACAGAATCATCTCCTGGAATCCCGTCTGGCTGTCAATCCTTCCGATCAGGGACTGGAAACCGAAGTTGAACCCGATACCGATGGCAAGACCAAGAAGACTTGCTATCATTGTGAATCTGTCCTTATTGATTGCCCTTTTGGAAAAACTCATTATGGCAATTACCAGGACAGATGCCAGCGACAGGGGAAGGATGGGGACCGCAAGGAAAACCGGTACAGCCATCAGGTAATAAAGTACACCCTTTCCTGCAGAAATCCCAAATCCTATAACAACGGGCAGGAAGAATATCAGCATGGTGAGGTACTCATAAAGCAACACCATCACAAACCTTGAAATTGATATTTCCCATGGCTTCAGCGGCAGCTGCAGGTATGTGGGTATATCCTTTGCCATATAATATGAACCAATTGTATAGAATATACCGAACAGGAAAACCACCATGGATGCCACAAGGAGACCGAGTGCTATTATTGAATCCCCCTGACCGAACATGTCAAGGGATTCATACATGACCCTTATGATTTCAATGAGTGAAAACACCATGGGTGAAAATGCCACCAGAAGCAGCAACGCAAAAAGAGGTTTCTGAATTTTTCTCTTCTTTCCCACCTGACCCCTGAACGTAGTCAGCAGGCCTATTTTAATTAGCTTGATTACATTATTCATCGTCGGTCATCTCCAGGAACATTTTTTCAAGGCTTGTGTCAGTTTTCAAGGTTGCCTTCATCTCAGCCAGTGTTCCCACGAATAAGATCCTGCCCTTGTTGATGACAGCAATCCTGTCACATACCTTTTCCGCAACTTCAAGCACATGAGTTGAAAACATTACCGTATTTCCCTTGTCTGCATGGTCACGCATTATCTTCTTCAGGGTAAATGATGATTTGGGGTCCAGTCCTGAGAGAGGTTCATCCAGAATCCACACATCAGGATCATGTATCAATACACCCATGACAACAATTTTCTGCTTCATTCCATGGGAATAACTCTGGATCTTGTCATCAAGGGCATTTGTCATTTCGAATTCATCAGCAAGCTCAAGAATACGTTCCCTGCGTCCTTCGGCAGGAACCTTGTATATGTCAGCCATGAAATTGAGATATTCAAGACCTTTTAGCCTCTCAAATACATTTGGGTCATCGGAAACAAATCCAATTTCCATCTTTGCATTGATAGGGTCCTTCGCTATATCATATCCATTTATAAGAACTGTTCCTTCGTCAGGCGGGAGTATTCCCGTGACCATCTTTATTGTTGTAGTTTTACCTGCTCCGTTCGGACCAAGGAAACCGAATATTTCTCCTTTGCGAACCTCAAGGGAAAGACTGTCAACGGCCTTTATTCCGCTTCCATAGGTTTTTGTTACATTATTTATACTAATCATTGAAACCTCCAGGCTGTTTTTTATACCTTAATAATATATATCAACCTTTGATAAATTTCCATTTTTCAAACCCAAAACATACATAGTCATGCTTGAATTGTAACCTTTGGCTTTTCTTTTTGCATGTATTCATTCCGTTGACTGAAACTCTCCCGGATGATATCATTTAATTACCAAATTTTAGTAAATCCAATGGGGGAGGCAATCATGAAAGCCACCGGAATCGTCAGAAAAGTTGATGAGCTGGGACGAATAGTAGTTCCCATAGAATTGAGGAGATCCCTCGGCATAGGCGACAGGGATGCAGTGGAAATTTACATGCAGGACGACAGCATCATAATCAAGAAACACCAGCCTTCATGTGTTTTCTGCGGAGCCACTGATAATACAATTGATTACAGGGATAAGATTGTCTGCCGGGATTGCATCGAAAACATGGTATGACATCAGATGTCATTGACCTTTGAATAGACTTCCTTTCTTGAAATACTGAATTCCTTTGCCACTGTTCGCATGGCTTCTTTTCTGTCTATTCCCTCTTCAATCAATTGAGCATATCTTTCCTTGACAGTAACAGAAGGCCTTATGAATTCAGAAACACCACCTTC
>DAINQB010000002.1:25301-108623 GCA_036743175.1 Bacillota bacterium
GGAATGACACTGACCTCAAGGTTGTTCTCATGAAAAAGTTTTACAAGATATTCTCCCGGATCCGAGATACCGGGACAACCGGCATCAGAGACAAGGCATATTGTGCTGCCTCCAAGGGCCTTTTCAACCAGCTTCTCGCCAGCTTCCTTTTCATTGTGCATGTGGAAAGCCATCAATTGTTTCTTGATTCCATATGCATTCAGAAGCTTCAGTGTGTGTCTTGTATCCTCACAGGCAATTATGTCACAGCCTTCAAGAACCTCAAGTGCCCTTCTTGAAATATCCCCAAGGTTTCCTATAGGTGTTGCAACGAGATAAAGCATATCATTCCCTGTCCATTCCGTAGATTTTATATATTTCATCTGTATAACTGCCGTCCGTGTTCCGTATGACCAAGGGATCCTCCATTTTAAGGAATGGTCTTGAATTCTTGACAGCGCTTATCAAAAACAGATTCGGTGATTTTCCTGCATAGGGATGTACGAATCTGATGGTCTTGGGCTCAAGTGAATTGTTCCTCAGCGCATGCAGCACATCAACCAGCCTGTTGGGTCTGTGCACCATGGTCAGGACTCCCTTGTCATTTAGAAGATAGCCTGCAGCCCGTGCAATATCCTCAATTGTACATTCTATTTCATGCCTTGACATTGCTATGGAGCGGTCCTCGCTCTGGAATCCCGATCCATCCTTCATATATGGAGGGTTTGAAACAACATTGGAAAATGAACCTGCAGTAAACAGCTTGTCAACCTGTCTGATGTCCCCCCGGACAATGCGGATATTATCTGCTATTCCCTTGTTAAGCTCAATACTCCTGGATGCCATCTCACAAAGATCATCCTGCATCTCAAGACCTATGATTTCCCGGGCATCGCTCTTAGCATTCAAAAGCAATGGTATTATCCCGGTCCCGGTACCAAGGTCAATGCATCTGCCCCCCGGTTTAATTTTTGCATAATATGATAGAAGCACAGCATCGGTACCGAATTTGAACCGTGTGCTGTCCTGTATTATTCGAAGACCTTTGATCTGAAGGTCGTCAAGTTGTTCGTTATCCTTCAACATATGTTCACCCGGCTATGATTATATCACTTCAACGCTCTATGGGTTTATTGTCCTGACTTCATCCGACAGAACAACTTCAGTCATGAAGATAATAGTTTCAATTTACGTTTTCTTCCATTGCGATTTCAATCCATCAATATGTTCAAACAAATCATCCTTTATCTTTGCCCACATAGGATCAAGGATGAAATCAATTCCCTCTCTTCTTGCAAGTTTTGCCGCCGGAACAAAGTCACTGTCTCCGGAAATAAGTATTATCTGATCTACCTGCTTTTTGTATGACAATGATGCAATATCAAGCCCAATTCGCATATCAACACCCTTCTGTTCAAAGTTTATTTTAAAATCATTTTCCGACAAATCATCAATCAATATGGTTTTGGAGCATATTTTTTTTAATTGTTCCTGCTTCAATGAGAATCCCGCATGATCATCTGACAGCGTCCCAAGCCTCAGGGCAAATTTTCTTTTTTCTTTCAATTTAGTAAAAAATTCATAGGTCCATGAATAAGTAATACTTTTGGCGAAGTATATGTTTTTCTTCAGAAATGGATGAAAGACTGTAGAATCCAGAGGCGGACAGTCATAATAGAATATTCGATAGAGATATCTTTCATCTTTCAAATCATAAGTATCCTTGATGTGGGCTATGCAATAAGTATTAAGCTCATTTGCACGATCTTCAGGAGATTTCCTGCCCCACAGATAAGCGGCTCTTTTTCTGTAAAAACCACCATCAACCAATATTGCTGTATGAATCATATAAATTTCTCCATGTACAATAAAGCTCCTGACCTCGACAATTCCCATATCATTGGGATGTCTAATATCAGGAGCTTACTAATAAATTAAACCTTTCGGTTACCAGTATATTATTCCTGAACCGGACAATTGTCAATAGCTGTTGTATGGGGACGTGGGTTCATAACTGAACCTATAAGCACAATCCAGACCCTGGCTTTTCTGTTAGGTTAATACAATTTATCTAAATCAATTTCAACGCCCTATAAACTCATATTCACTTATTTGTTCAAGGAAAGCAATTGCCTCATCCACTTGTTTTGGAACACAGACACTTACATATTCAGCCTGGTCACCGGCTGTCTTGCTTATATGGTTGATATAGAGGTCATTTATCAGAATCCCCGGTGATTTACCTTTGATGAAACGTGAGTATCCTACCAGCATCTCATTGAGCCATACTATCTGATAATTTTCCAGCTTGTTAAAATCAGGCAGGAAGTATATGTCAACGATGTCTCCTGCCGACATGCATCCTGCATTGAAATTATCTCCGTCAACCTTCAGTGCAACATACCTGTCATCCCCCCTATTCACGGAACTGTCATATACCGATGCAGCCGTAATGATCCCACCTTTTTCCACATCTCCTGTAAGTGTCATTCCAACAAGGGAATCCTTTCCCGGAGAAATCGGGGCAGAATCACCTTTATCAGTATAAATCACAAGTTCCCTGAGATATGACTCCTGAAGAACCGTACCTTTTCCATAATCATCCGTTGCAACAAATACCGTTGTTTCATTGCTCCTGGCAGCTGACTTTGCAATTGCTGCCTGTACAATTGTCAGAACAGCAGCCAGCAAAACTGCGATAATAATATAAATACTTTTTTTCATCATTCCATCCTTATGCAGGGAATCTCAACATCCCTGTGAATATAGAACTGCACCCTGTCACCATTGATTCTTCTGAAGGTAACCTTGACCAGCAGATGTATGAAGTCATACTGTGATGTATTTCCGAGCTCGCATCTTTCTCCTGCCTCATGTACACCGGCATCACACTCCTTTATCTTTATTCCTGCGGGAGTATTCTCCTCAAGGTATTCATGGATTTTGTTTTCAAGGCTTTCATCATCCGGGAATATTATGTCTCCTGAAGCAAGACTTTCATCATCAATCTCCCAGTAGGCCGACATTGCGGCAAGGTCTGCAGTTTCGTTCATGATATTGACAACATACTTCATGTAGATTTTCTCTGTCATGCATGTAAAGAGAGGTATCATAAGGAAAACCAGAAAACCCAGCAAAACAATGCTCTGTCCCACGCCAAAACCTTTGTTCCACCGGATCATCTGTTGACCACCTTTCTTGCAACCGTATTTCTTTCATATGACATTTCATAATCACGGCCGGTTCTTTGCAATATGCCGAACAACCCATTCTGTGTATATACCACACTTACAGAAAGCGTCATGACGGAGCCTGCCTTTGCCGAAGCAGGAGCGGATATGCTTATTTCACTGAATCCCATTGACTCAAGCTCAGTCCTCAGTTCGTTGCAGGCTGAACTTCCAAGCCCGGAATTATACTCCATTCTCATCAGGTAGTCCCTGCAGGTATCACGAAAATCCATGTTCCTTCCTATCGGGACAAAGCACTCCGTCATGTAAATGCATATGCTCATTACGATTACCAGCAAAACTGCCGATATCAAAGCTCTCTCTGCCATCAGCTTGCAGGAAATATCTTCCCGATGATGCTGTCATTGACCCAGTTGTCCATCTGACCCATTATCCCCTGGGCAAAGTTCCTGAACCCCGGAATGACCACAAAGGCCGCAACAATCAGAACTGCTGCAATCCCGATTACTTCATACAGTCCGAAACCCTTTGTGTTCCTCATGTAACCCAGGTTTTTCAAAAACCATACCTTGATCTTCTTTTTCATAACTTCCTCCTCATGTAAATATACTGTCCAGAGCACTTTGCACATCCATGATTGTTGGTACAAGGACCATACAGACAACGATGCCACAAAGAAGAACCACCGTAACAAGACATCGGGTCTTCAATGAGTCCGTCATTCGCTGTATGTATGCAAAGTATCTGTTGAACATCATTTGTTCCAGCCTGCCCAATAGCTCCTCATCCCGGCTTTCAAACAGACCGTCCTTGATAGACATAGTAAAATTCCTTGATTCCGGTGTGTCTATCCTTTTTGATATATCATCAGCAAGCCTGGCATTGTCATATGTAACCGAATAGGCAGCACATGCTTCGGTAAAAATCTTTGACAGATCCCTGTCCTCAATAACCTCATGCATGTTCCTTAGTGCATCGGCAGGTCTTACTCCCGCTGCAATCTGATTCAGGATGTATTTATAAATGCGATAGGCATTACGCTGGAACAATGAATCATGTTTTCTTTTTCTGAATCGAAGCAATAATCCCGAAAGAAAGGCAGGGGCCGTCATCAGCAATATTCCTCCGGCTGAATCAACAAAGACAGCTGTCAGAATACCAACAGGCAGCATTGCCATGGGAAGGAGAACATAGAATACAATGTCTGCCTTTGAATGCACCCCTGCCTTTTCCAATCTGTGGTATAACACAGGAAACAGTGGCTTAACTCTTTTGATGGTCTTGTTTGTTTCAACTCTCAGGCCGGCAGCCCTCGCATGATTCAAAAGAATCACTGCTGCTGATAAATTAAAAATGAAGATTGCAATTATCATGTCTTACCTTCCAGTCATGAACAGCAGGGCTGCTGCAAAAACAGTTGAAAATACAAGCAGCAGACTGTTGCCAAAAGATGTATTGAGATAAAACTCTCCTGCAGTAGGGTTGTTCAGCAAAAACCAGAATGCAGTCGCTATTACAATGATGACTGTAATGTATACAGCGCCCCTGTCCCTGACCGTTGATATCTTTCTTTTGAAAGTTTCCTCGTCTATTCTGAAGTACTGCTGCTCCATCCCGGTAAAGAGCTTATGAAGGTTGCCTCCCTTTTCAGCAGCAAACCGAATGCTTCTGCTAAGATATCTCATGTCCTCACTGCTGCTTTCTTTTTCAAGGATTGAAAACGCCTTGATTATATCCATCCCGCCGTTTATCCTTCCAAGTGTTCTGTCAACAAGCGTTCCCAGAGGTCTTTCGATGCCTGCCTCTGACGTTTTTCTAAGACAGAACACCATGTCGTTCCTTACTGCGCTCCATTTTGACATTGTCATAAGAAAGTATGTAATTTGGCAGGACTCCTTGTTCTGCCTTGCCCGTGAAACCATGTCAAAGGCACCATATACACAAAAAGCGGGTAACACTGAAATGGATATTGCAGCAGCAGTACTTCCTGTAACCAAATTGAAAATCATATAAGATACAACGAATGCAAATAAGGAGGCCAAGTATTCATTTTTCCTGTCAAAACGAATTCCAACGCCTTTGTTTCTTCCGGTAATCTTATCCCATATATCAGAATTGATATACACTGTGTATAAAACAAACACAGCAATGAGATTAATAACAAAATAAATCATGGCATTTCCCTTTTGTAAATATTTTCATAATCAAGTTCCCGGCCGGTTGCTCCGAATACCGAAATGATCTCCATAACCTTGAATTGCTTCAGATAAACAACATAGTCAATGCCGGAGGCAGCGGATTCCATAAGTCTTTCAACGGAATCACCGGAACCGGCTCCTGCGGCAAGTGAAACTATCCTTCCTATGGCCTCACCGGCACTCTTTGAATGAATGGTTCCAAGCATTCTATGACCGGTGCATGATGCTTTTATGAACGAGTATGCCTCTTCGCCAACCAGTTCACCGACACAGTAAGTGTCAAGGGACATTGTAAGTCCGTCCCTGACGAGTTTTTCAAGGGGAACAGGTTTGCCGCCTTCTTCAGGCCTCTTGGTTCTTTGCTCAATGCAGAAGGCCTTCTGCGGATATATTTCAGCATCAGACTCTACAACCAGTACTCTTTCAAGTTCAGGCAGTCTATTGAGGAATGCCCTCATAAGTGTGGTTTTGCCTGCAGCTCCTTTCCCGCAGAACAGAATGCTTTGGCCGCTCTTCGAGAGTTCCGTCAGTATTTCAAAGGCCTTTTCATCAAGCATTCCGAGCATATGCAGGTCCTCCATTGTATAGGGAGAATGTCTGTGCTTCCTTATACTTATTGCCGGACCTGATACGTTGCGTGGTGGAATGGAAACATTTATTCTAAGATGTTTTTCCAGGTCAGCGGTCCTGCAGTGGGTATCATCTTCATTCAGGAACCCTCCGCTCCTTACCGCCACAAGACGGCAGTATGTCTCAAACGCCTTCATGCTGCCGAAATCAACATCAATCCGCGACCTGATACCTAGACGTTTTATCGTGAATTCGTTGTATCTTGTTCCATCAATGTCACTGATGTCCTCATCATCTATGTATTTTTGCAGCACTCCGTAGCCGAACATGAAGTCGAATATACCTCTGATCAACTCATCCCTGTCAACTGAAAAATACAGGTTGTCCCTGTCCAGTATCCGAACTATTTCCCTGCGAAGGCCATCATTGTCATCCTTTGATCCAAATGCATTCATGACAAAGTAAGGTTTGTCCTCTATTATTTCCGCAGTTATTTTCATTGCGAGGCTTTCCGTTGAAACCGGCATTCCCGTTTTTTTCTCAACCATGCTGCTTACAGGCTCAAAAAGGGTTTTTACCAAAGGCATCAGAACACCTCCAGTTTCTTCAAAGTCCTGGTCATATATTTACCACTTCGGCTTTTGTCCGATGGAATATAGGCGTTTCCGTTCCTGACCGCAGCTGCCCTCCCGGACTCAAAAGGCATGTTTCCAAGCCATCTGATTTCAGATGACAGCCGTGCCATTGAGGGATCGGCAGCCTTGTCACTCAATCCATATCCCATAATATTGAGTCTCTTTGTATTTACTCCCTGCCGTCTCACAAAATGCAATGTAAGTGCATTGATTTTTCTTATATCAAAAGGGCCCTTTTCAACGGTGAAGATAATCTGGTCACATACAAAAAGTGATTCGATGAATATACTGTCATATGGAAACGGATTGCAGCATAAGACAATGGCATCATAACTGTTCTTCAATCTTCCGGAAATTTTTCTTATCAATCCATCAGAGCAGCCTTCATATGCATCAAAACTGTTCAGACATGGCAGTATATCGGGTTTACCGGGCTTGGAACCTGCTATGATTCCAAATCCATCTTCAATCCCCCCCTCAAATCCGTATTCATGGGATGATCCGCTCATCTTCTTTATTCCCATCAGCATGTCAATCCCGGGAGCAAGTAAATCAAGGTCTGCAAGGAGAGTTTTGACATTGAGTGAAATGACTGATGCAATTTCACAGGCAAGAAAGGGGTTGCCCGGTATACATATAAGATAAGGATATGATTCAGCATCCTCTCCCCCGGTTTTTTTCCTGAGGAACCTTTGCAGCTCATTGGCCATCTCACTGGCAGATGAATACCTGTCCTTTGGAAGTTTCATCAAGGCTCTGTCTATCAATGGCCACATTCCCTTGTCAATGCCTTTCATGCTCCTGTCAAAGAGCTTCCTTGTCCTTCCTGTAAGACAGTAATGCATCAACTGACCCACTGAATAGATGTCGGATTGTTCCGTGGCTTCAAATCCCGCAAGTTTTTCCGGTGCGCAAAAACCAGACGATCCGTTTTCACCGGAGGTGGAACCGAAATCAATCAATATCGCTCTGTTTTCCCTTATCATTATGTTGGAAGGTTTTATGTCTCCATGAATCATAGGAACGGGCCTTATGGAATGCATGTTAACAAGAATCCCAAGAAGATCCAGTATATAACCCATGATTCTGAATTCCTCAGGTTTTTCATCCCTCAGGACATCCTCAAGGGTTCTGCCCTCGATCAGTTCCATTACAACAAACAAGGATGATTCCGTTTCAAAGGCATCATAGATTTCCGGAATACCGGGATGCCTGAGTTTTCTCAGGGATGAATAATCATTGGCTGAATTTCTGGCATTGCCCTTGATTTCCTTGACTATTCTTTCTGCTCCGGTAATCTCATCGTATGCAATATATACAACACGATTTTTATGTGATGAAATTTCCTTTAGTATTCGATATCTGTCATTCAGCTTTTTGATGGTTTTGCCTCACTGGTATTTTTTGTCATTTATAAATTAACATATTTTACCATTTTGCGCAATACCTCTTCAATCATTTTTTTCTTTGAAACATTATGCAACTATTGTATAATGGACACAGGAATTTATTACGAAGTCATAGGAGCTGGATGTCAATGACCGTGGTAAACTCAAATTATCATGAAGGAGACTATATAAATGAAAAAATTATTCAAGGTTACAACGAAGACAATTGTTGCAACAGGTCTTGGGGCAGCCCTTTTTACACTGCTGTTCATGTGGGTGAAGATACCTTCCCCGATCCCTGAGACAAGTTTCCAGACTGCATACGGACTCGGTGGTATGTTTGCTGCTTTGTTCGGTCCCATTGCCGGTGCACTCATAGCTTTCATAGGCCACGCACTCAGTGATGCAATCCAGTATGGATCACCATGGTGGAGCTGGGTCATTGCAAGTGGAGTAGCCGGTTTTGTATTTGGTTTTGCATATCTCAAGTGCAGGGCTGAAGAGGGAATATTCACATGGAAGGATGTCCTCAATTTCAATATCATCCAGATAATAGGTAATGTAATTGCCTGGATAATTGTAGCTCCTGTCCTTGACATAGTCATCTATGCCGAACCGGTGAACCTTGTATTCACACAGGGTGCAGTTGCATGCCTTATGAACGTAATAAGTGCAGGTGTATTTGGATCATTGCTTCTTTGGGCATATTCACTTACAAGAACCAAAAAGGGAAGCCTTAAGAAAGAGGACTAGTTTACTTAATGAAAAAAGAACCGATTATCGCGTTCCGTGGGTTTTCATTCCAATACTTCAGCCAGTCTGAGCCCACACTGCACGATATAAACCTGGAAATCAATCCGGGAGAGAAAATAATGATAGCAGGGCCCAGTGGCAGCGGAAAAAGCACCCTGGGCCATTGCTTGAATGGACTTATTCCCTTTGCTTACAAAGGAGAAATTTCCGGGAGCCTGCAAGTCGGCGGAACAGAAACCCGGGATATGGATATCTTCACACTTTCAAAGACTCTTGGTACTGTTCTTCAGGATGCAGATGGTCAGTTCGTGGGACTGACCGTAGGTGAAGACATCGCTTTTTCAATGGAGAATGACAGGATACCCCAGTCAGAGATGAAGGAACGTGTAAGGAAGGTCGCAAAGATGGTTGACATGGACAGGTGGCTCACCAACTCTCCATATGAATTATCCGGAGGCCAGAAACAACGGACTGAGCTGGCAGGCGTCATGATAGATGACGTTGATGTGCTGCTCTTTGATGAGCCCCTTGCCAACCTTGACCCAGCCACCGGAAGACAGGCCATTGAAATCATTGATGACATCCACAGGGAATCCGGAAAAACAATCATAATAATTGAACACAGGCTTGAGGATGTCCTCCACAGGCCCATTGACAGAATCATTGTTCTTGATGAGGGGCGGATTGCAGCCGACATGAATCCCCATGAATTGATTTCCTCAGCGATTCTCAAGGAAACCGGGATTCGTGAACCTCTTTATGTAACTGCACTGAAGTTTGCAGGTGTGAAGGTTACCCCAGAAATGAAGCCGGGACACATTACGACACTTTCCATCAATGATGATGAAAAAGAAGCAGTAAAGCTTTGGTACCAGTCAGTGGAACCGGATTTCCCGCCGATATCCAATGACAATGTACTTGAACTGGAAGGCATTTCCTTCAGCTATGATGAAGGAGTGGAGGTTCTGCATGATGTCAGTTTTGGAATCAGGCAGGGTGAAATGCTGTCATTGGTGGGAATGAACGGAGCCGGCAAGTCCACCATCGCAAAACTGATGTGCGGATTCGAGAAAGAAAGCAAGGGGCGGATCCTTTATATGGGAGATGATATCGCAGATGAAAGCATCAAGGAGAGAGCCGAGAGAATAGGCTATGTGATGCAAAATCCAAATCAGATGCTTTCACAGCCCATGATCTTTGATGAAGTTGCACTGGGACTTAAACTCAGGAACCTGCCTGAAGAGGAAATTGACATAAGGGTACGAAAGGCGCTGGAAATCTGCGGGTTGCTTCCCTTCATCAAATGGCCTGTATCTGCATTAAGCTACGGTCAGAAGAAAAGGGTTACCATAGCTGCAATACTCGCCCTTGACCCGAAGCTGATTATCCTGGATGAACCGACGGCAGGACAGGATTACAGACATTATACAGAAATCATGGAATTTCTAAGGACCATAAACCATTCCGGTGTTACAGTTCTTATGATTACCCATGATATGCATCTTATGCTGGAATACACAGCAAGGTCATTGGTTGTCACTGATGGTCGTCTGATATGTGACCAGCCTGCTTCCGTTGTTCTTACTACACAGGAGGTAATTGAATCAGCCAATCTGAAGGAAACATCATTGTTCACGCTGGCACAGATGGTTGGAATAGACGACGAAACATCATTTGTACAAAGATTCATAGATTATGAAAGGCAGGTGGAGAAAAAATGAGAACAGGCTTCTTCACCGCCCAGAAATCCGATTCACCGATACACAGGCTTTCAGGATTCACAAAGCTCATATGCTTCCTTATTCTGACCGGAGCAGTAATGTATTCATATGACCTGCGTGTGATTCTTTGTGTCATGGTATTTTCATTCATCATACTGAAGATATCAAAGATACGGTTCAGCCAGATTAAACTGATGGTGATATATGTAGTCGTATTCCTTGCCATAAATGCAATACTGACCTTTCTTTTTTCTCCGGGATACGGTACCGAAATCTATGGCACACGGCATGTCCTTTTGAAATTATTCGGAAGATATGACATAACTGCAGAAACGCTTTTCTTCATTGCTACTAAGTTCATGAAGTACTCTTCCGTTATCCCGCTTGGTATGATATTCCTGCTTACTACTGACCCCAGCGAGCTGGCATCTTCACTGAATGCCGTCGGAGTACATTACAAGATTGCATTTTCCTTCTCACTTACACTGAGGTACTTTCCTGATATTCAAAGGGACTACCGGGATATTTCCCAGGCACAGCAGGCAAGGGGTCTTGAGATGTCTGGTAAGGCCAGGATGTGGGACAGGTTCAAAAGGGCACTTGCAATTTTGCTGCCATTGATTCTATCAACACTCGATAGAATAGAGACAATAACCAACGCAATGGATCTGAGGGGTTTTGGAAAACACAGGAAAAGAACGTGGTACAGCAGGAAGAGGATGACCAGGGCTGATTTCATTGCACTTGCAGTTTCACTTATTATCCTTTCGGCAACACTTTTGGTTGCATTTTTCATTAACAATGGAAGGTTCTACAATCCCTTCATTTAGGGTAAATCATATACAGGAGGATGACCTATGAAATCACTTATGGTTTTTCAAACGGATTTTACATACAAGGAAGGTGCGGTTTGTGCAATGTACGGGGTAGTCAAGAGTGTCGACCGGGAACTTGAGATTCTCGACGGAACCCATGAAATCCCTCAGTATGATACATGGAGTGCTTCCTACAGGCTGTATCAGTCAATGAAGTTCTGGCCCCGGGACACGGTTTTTGTTTCAGTCGTGGACCCCGGTGTAGGTACTCCCAGAAAGGCATCAGTTGCAAGAACCAGTGACGGTTACTATGTGGTTACTCCGGACAACGGCTCACTGACCCACCTGAAGAGACTTGCAGGGATTGAAGAAATACGCGAAATAGATGAAAGGATAAACAGGCTCAGGGGAAAAGGGACAGAGGAAGTTGCAATTTTCCATGGCCGGGATGTATTCGCATATTGCGGAGCAAGGCTCGCTGCCGGAATCATCAGTTTTGAGGAAGTCGGTCCATCATATCCGGTTGATGAAATAGTAGAGCACGAGATGCATAAACCGGAAATTTCCATGAACAGTGTCAGTGGCATAATAGAAATACCTGATCCAAACTTCGGCAACTCCTGGACAAATATCCCTCTCAAGGATTTCAGAACAGCTGGTTTTGAATATGGAGATATGGTTGACGTAGTTATAAAGAACAAGGATGATGTGGTCTTTGATAAGAAAATCCTTTTCCACCAATCATTTGGGTTCGCACAAAAGGGTCAGCCGATGATATATAACAATGAACTCATGAACATTGCCTTTGCGGTCAACCAGGGAAGTTTCCTTGAAACTTATGGTATAGGTTATGGCAGTGACTGGACTGTCCGGTTCACAAAGGAGATATGACCATGAAGAAATTATTGGTTTTTCAAAGTGACTTCGGTCTTGTTGACGGTGCTGTTGCAGCAATGTACGGAGTTGCCTTTGAAATAGATGAAAATCTAAGGGCATACAATCTCACTCACGATATACCTCCATATAACGTATGGGAAGCATCTTACAGACTTTTTCAGGCAATGGAATACTGGCCCAGGGAAACGGTCTTTGTTTCCGTGGTGGATCCCGGAGTCGGAAGCGGAAGGAAGAGTGTGGTAGCAAGAACAGTAAAGGACCAGTACGTGGTCACCCCTGACAATGGAACGCTGACACACCTTAAAAAATATGTCGGCATCGCCAAAGTAAGGGAAATTGAGGAAAGCAGACACAGGCGGAAGGAATCAGAGCACTCACATACATTCCATGGCCGGGACGTCTATGCATATACAGGAGCAAAACTGGCTTCGGGCATCATATCATTTGAGGAAGTAGGTCCGGAACTGGATACCAATGGAATCATTGAACTTGAAACAGGCGATGTCACAGTTTCAAGCGACAGTATAACCGGTTCAATAGACATTCTGGATGTGCGGTTCGGGTCTCTTTGGACAAATATCTCAAGGGAGGATTTCCTTGGACTTGGATTCCAGTATGGAGACAAGGTCGAAGTTATAATCAGAAACGGTTCAAGAACCATATACAACAACAGGATCAGATTCGGAAAATCCTTTGCAGATGTTTATATCAGTGAACAGATAATATATGTAAATTCGTTGTATAGGATGGCAATTGCAATAAACCAGGGCAATTTTGCAAAGGCATACAATATATCAACTGATCCCAGCTGGACAGTGGAGTTCAGGAAAGTATAGACTCAGTATCTTCCATAGGTCCTGGCGGTTTCAACCATTGCATGGATATTCTCAAAGGGAGTATCCCTTCCGCACTGGTCTCCAGTTGAAAGTATGAATCTGCCTCCTTCGGCAGCGTCGTCAATTGCGGCTTTACAGGCATCAACAACCTGCTTTGTTGTCCCATGCAGCATAATATCAGTGGTATGAAGATTTCCCTTCAGTACCAGCTCATGTCCAAATTCTCTTTTCAGATCCCTGAGATTACAGTCTCCCATCGGTGAGATTTCAAGAGGGTCTATTACTGTCAGATCGGTCTCCTCGGCACAAATCCTGACCAGCTCCTTTTCAGGACCGCATGAATGAACATGAGATGGGATGCCGTGATCCTTACATAGTTTTGCAATATGCTTTACAATTGGAAGTCCCAGGTCCCTGAAGATTTCCGGAGTCTGGAATACAAGGGTTCCGCTTGCTCCTGTGCAGATGAAATCCGGAGGTTCTTGAAGCTCCATCAGCCAATTGAATCTTTTTGTAAACAACTCGATTTTCCTATCCCTTAATTCCCTGTATTTATTTGGATTATCATAATACTCATATATCTGCGAAGGATTTCCAAGCAAGGCGGATGTACCACAGAAAACTCCAACCAAGCCCTGGATGCCCATTTTTCTCTTAACTGCTGCAAGAAGCTCAGCGCTTCTGTACTCTTTTTTAACATCATGGATTCTTATGGGATTAACGGGAGTCCGGGAAAGACCTATGGATTCAGGATCAAGCCTGTGTGTCGGTGGGTTGTCCCTGTAATATACTGTGACGGTATCTTCCCATGCCCTATTGTGAGTTTTGGACCTGCTAAGGTCATATCTCTGGGTTACTATTCTCTCATCATTTTGGAAAACTATCATCTCTTCCATGTTGTCTTCATATTCATCATGCATACGGACCGGAGCATACCCGTCCATAAGGGAATCAATGTCAAAATACTTTGCAGCATCAATATATGCCATATATATCGGGGGATCCTTGTAAAGATACAGCTGCCAGAAGGGTTTGCCTGTCAGCTTTGCAGGAATCATGTTTGATATGTCCGGAGCAACAGGAACACAGTCGGGAATACTACCAACAAGCGTAATTTCCAGTCTTTTCCTTGAATTCATTCTGTCCATATCCGTTAACCTCTGTTCCATTATATATACTTTTCCACAAACATATGTGGATATCCATGTAAATCCTGTGCAAAGATTCGTCTCAAAACATTAAATACTGCATTTTATGTGGAAAACCTGTTTGTATCCTTGTATATCCTGTTCACATCAAATAATCACCTGTCAGGAAAATATTTTCCTGACAGGTAGATATTTTCCTGACAGGTAGATATTTTCTTTTCATGAAAAAAGAGCCCCGGTACCGGGGCCCCATGATTGCTATAAGTCAGTGCGTGATAATTGTACCGGCTTCACCACGGATTGCCTTTTGCAGATTGTCGGGTGATGTGATGATTGCTTTGCTTCCACCCTTTTCAAGGAACTGCAAAGCGGCTTCAATCTTGGGAAGCATGCTGCCCGGGGCAAAGTGTCCTTCATCTCTAAGCTTCTTCAGTTCCTTTACAGTGATTTCATGCAGCTTCAGTTCATTGGGCTTACCAAAATCTATACATACATTCTGTACAGCCGTCGAGATGATGAACACATCGGCATTGAGAAGGTTCGCAAGCATTCCTGATGCATGGTCCTTGTCTATTACCGCATTTATTCCTGTGTAATGACTGTTCTCATCTATTGTCACAGGAATTCCACCTCCGCCTACTGCAATTACTGTAAATCCGGACTTAACCAGCTTATCTATTGCGTCAATTTCGACTATGCTCTTTGGCATGGGTGAAGGAACAACCCTTCTGTATCCCCTGTTGGAGTCTTCAATCACAACCCAGTCGGGATGGTCGTTTCTTATTTTTTCAATCTGCTCCGGTCCGTAGAATGAACCGATTGGTTTTGCAGGATTCTCAAAGGCCGGGTCATTGGCATCAACCTCAACCTGTGTAACGATGGTAACGGCATTTTTGACAATGTTCCTTCTGGCAAACTCATTGTGCAGCGCCTGCTGTATCTGGTATCCGAGTGCTCCCTGGGTATCTGCATCGCAGCTAACCAATGGAACGGGATGCATATGTTCAACTTCTTCGGCAATCTCGGAACGTCTCATTATGAATCCTACCTGAGGCCCGTTTCCATGGGTGACAACTACCTCATATCCCTCCTCAATCAGATCCACAATATAGCGGACCGTTTCACATATCGCATCATATTGATCCGACACATTGACATGATCCTTGTCTCTTATCAGTGAGTTCCCGCCTATTGCAATGACGGCAAGTCTTGACATAAAACCTCCTATTTGCCACCCATTGTCAGGGTCATAACCGCTTTTGCTGTATGCAATCTGTTTTCTGCCTCGTCATATACTATGGAATGGGGTCCGTCGATTACGGAATCCACAACTTCATTGCCTCTATCAGCAGGAAGTGCATGCATGTACATTACATCACGGCTTGCCAAGTCCATCATTTCCTCAGTACACTTCCATCCCCTGTAGGACTCAAGGAGGTCATCGACTACAGCTGTGCTTTGGTTGTTGACCCAGCTTCCCCAGTTCTTCGGAATGACAACATCCGCATCCTTGTATGCTTCCTCCATGTTGTGGGTTATCCTGAATTTACCATTGTTCAGCCTTGCATTTTCCTTTGCCTGCTCAATTGCCCAGTCAGGAAGGTCATAGCCTTCGGGATATGCCAGTGTTACATCCATGCCGTACCTCGGGAATAGGAGTGCCTGTGTCAGCGGGACAGATATCGGCTTCTTATGACTTGTTGCATAAGCCCAGATTATTGAAACCTTCAGGTTCCTTGTAGTCTCGGTTTTCTCCTTTATGGTCATGAGGTCCGCAATTCCCTGCATCGGATGATAAATGTCGCACTGCAGGCTCATAATGGGAACCGTTGCATGTTCTGCCATGCCTCTGAGATATTTGTTCCCAACTTCCCAGTAACAGTTCCTGCATGCAATGGCATGACCATATCTTGAAAGAATAATTGCCGTATCCTTTGCTGATTCCCCATGGGATATCTGCATGGTGCTTGTATCAAGGAAGTTTGCATGTCCTCCAAGCTGCGCAATACCGGCTTCCATGGAATTCCTTGTCCTCGTGGACTGTTCAAAGAACATGAGGAACATGGTCTTTCTAAGGAGATATGGAGTATCAAGGCCCATGGCGTATTTTCTCTTCAAATCGAAGGATACGTCCAGGAGCGTGTCCAGTTCTTCCTTGTTCCAGTCCTGCAATGTTATGAAATGCTTCCCTTTGAATTCTGTTTTCATATAATCTTCCCCTTCATTTTGCGTATTTTTTTGTATATACAGATGGTATCGCTGCATACATTGCCGCAGCCTTTACCAATTCATCCTTCCAGGTCCTCTCGTTGGGAGCGTGGGCCTGGTCTTCATGTCCCGGACCGAACCCTAC
The DNA here is from genome assembly GCA_036743175.1 of Bacillota bacterium. Taxonomy (GTDB): domain Bacteria; phylum Bacillota; class Clostridia; order DUPQ01; family DUPQ01; genus JAFGQE01. The sequence goes on from DAINQB010000002.1 coordinate 41,786, forward strand.
ACAAGGTATCCCGAAACGGCCCATTATTGAAACTGCATTGGTTGAGAAAGTCCATTTATCAACCAGAGGCTTTTTGTCGAATAGATTTTCATATGCGTCGACCAGGGTCCGGCAGGCCGGATGATCTTCATCGAGGACCCATGTCGGGAAATAACTTTTTGTGGGATATGAAAGCCCTGTAAATGAAGGTCTTTCATAATCATACATTTCAACGGTTGCTCCGGCTTCTTTTACAGATTTCAGATTCCTGATCTGTTCCAGTGCATACTCCCATGTCTCACCGTCTGTCAGCCTTCTGTCTATGGAAATTGAACATCCGTCAGCCACGGCACATCTTGAAGGCGAGCTGAAGAAAATTTCTGAAACCGTAAGACTGCCTTTTCCAAGAAAAGCATTATCCATCAGAACCTCATGAAGTTCCTTGAGTTCTGATATTATGGGAGCCATCTTATATATTGCATTGTCTCCTCGCTCGGGAGCGGAACCATGGCAGCTTATACCGGAAGTTGAAACCTTTATTTCCATCCTTCCCCTATGGCCTCTGTATATGTTGAGTGATGTCGGCTCTGTTATTACCACGAACTCAGGTCGTATGTCGCTCTGCTCAATCATGTACTGCCAGCAAAGACCATCACAGTCTTCTTCCTGTACAGTACCTGTTACCAGAAGTGTATAATCATCCAGCAGGTCCAGGTCCTTTATGATTTTACCGGCATAAACCATGGAAGCCATTCCACCTTCCTGGTCACTTCCTCCTCTGCCGATTATTACTTCATCATCTTCATATCCTTCGTAAGGGTCATAATCCCAGAGCTTCCTGTCTCCTATTCCAACGGTGTCTATATGTGCATCCATGGCTATCAGGTGTCTGCCATGGCCTATGTATCCAAGCACATTTCCCATGGGGTCGATTTCAACCCTGTCGAAACCCACCTTCTCCATCTCTTCCTTGATCCTTAGGATGACCTTCTCCTCATCACAGCTCTCACTGGGAATCCTGATCATATCCCTGAGGAACGCTGACATCTCACCACGGTATTCCTCTGCCTTTTCCATTATCTTATTGAAATCCATCTGTATGTCCTCCGCTTCACTCAGCGCATCTTCAAGATCATTTCATCATAGTGTTTGATCTTATTATATTCATCGTCCCAGAAATCCTGGCTTTTCATGGAATCCATATATTCCTTAGTATATCCGAAAGGAATCCAGTCCCTTTCCTTCTGGTCAAAGAGCTGCTGCTTCTTTTCCGGCCTTCTGAAATCATAAATATCTTCCATGTCGGCCTTGTCGAAGATATCACGTTTCCATCTTCTTAGAACGAAATCCTCTGTTTCAAGCGAACGCCTGTCAAGATCTTCTATTACGGAATCATACCGGTCAAAGCCATCCGTTGCAATGGTTACAACGTTGTCACCGGGGCCCAGTCTCAGGAACTTGGCCATCTTGATTGCACCTATTATATTACAGATTCCGGAAACACCGAACTTGTCCCTGAGATACAGGGCTGTATCCATCGGTATCCCGGATTCAACCAGTATATCCGTTCCGTCATGTATTACCTTAAGGCCTTTTACAGAATCATCATCATGTATAAGAACTACAAAGTCTGTATTCAGTACATTGTGGATAAGGGTGCACATTTTATCACCGATTCCTTCAATGCGATGCTGGCCTCTTCCTCCGTTGGTCAGGGTTGAGCACTCATAAGGTTCAAGGGCTGCAACCTTTGCTTCGGGGAATGCATTCTTGATTTCATCACCTGCGGCTATGGTTCCTGCTGAACCCGGTGCGCTTGCAAAACATGCTATTCTTCCATTCCCGATTCCTTTTACGGCTTCAATGGCCGAATTACCGGTAACATATCTGTGGAACCTGTAGTTTGGAAGCAATTCAAACTGGGCAAGGCTCCTGTTCTTTGGTTCCTTCATCAACTCATATGTTCTTTGAAGTGTCAGAATTACATCGGATTCCGTTCCTGGAGTGAGGTCAAGTTTTGCTCCGTATTTCTTAATACGGTCGTAGCGTTCCTTGCTCATATTGTCTGGCATGATTACTATTGAATCATATCCCATCAGATTGCATATATATGAGACTCCGATTCCGAAATTTCCTGTGGAAGGGCCCAGAATCGTATGCTCACCGGGAAGAATCGTTCCATCTACACAACCTTCTATCAATGTGGAATATGCAGGGCCGACCTTGTGTGAACCTGATGGAAAATATTTCCCCAGCATTACCACAATATTGGCATCTACGCCGGTCAGTTCCTGCGGAAGCACCACCTTCATCACACTGTTGTCTTCATCCTTCCAGGTAATGTTGAAGAGATTGATGGGATCCAGTTCGTTTTCCCTGGCCCCCAAAGCCCTGGCCTTGACACCGGGATCGATTTTATCCCTTTCAAGCATTTCCTCATAAGTAGGTCCAAAAGGTATCTTGTTCATGTATATCCTCCTATGGATGTTCATTCATCCATGTATTTTTCCAATTCCTTCATGTCAGGTTCCATATAAATAGGTTTTCCGGCAGCCTTCATGACATTCTTTACATCCTTCAAACCATTTCCCGTCACTATAGTACAAACTGATTCACCGGGCTTTATTATTCCCATTTCCACTGCAGCCTCAACGCCTGCATATCCAGTGGCTCCTGCGGGTTCTGCAAATATACCTTCTTCTTTTCCGAGAAGATTCATGGCTTTCAATATATGCTGGTCTGATACAGCCACCCATTCCCCCTTTGATTTTTCCACTGCATTCATGGCCTTGACCGGGTTTCTGGGTATTCCAACCGATATACTGTCTGCTATTGTGTTTTCTTCGGCTTTCCTGAGTAGTTCATGGTTTATTGCTGCAGTGACAAAAGGGCTGCATCCATCTGACTGAACTCCCAGAATCCTTGGGATTCTGTCAGTTATTCCAAGTTGAAGCAAATCGAAAAAGCCCTTGTATACACCGGCAATCGTGCAACCGTCCCCTACTGAAACCGCCACCCAATCGGGAACATTCCATCCAAGTTGTTCTGCGATTTCAAGTGCAACTGTCTTTTTACCTTCCACGAGGTGTGGATTGATTGCTGCATTCCTGTTGTACCATCCCCATTTATCTATCGCCGCCTTTGAAAGGTTGAAGGCATCACCATAATCTCCCCTGACCACGATTACCCTTGCCCCGAACAATAAAAGTTGTGCGAGTTTTCCTTCGGGAGCTCTTTCCGGCACGAAAATGACCGTCCGAAGTCCCATCCTGGCTGCATTTCCAGCCAATGATGATGCTGCGTTTCCCGTTGAACTGCATGCGATTGTGTGGTTTTTGGTTTCAATGGCACCGGCCACAGCAACTGCAGACGCCCTGTCCTTCAATGAAGCCGTCGGATTGATCCCATCATCTTTTATATATAGATTCTTTATTCCAGTATGTGCCATGATCCTGTTTGCCTTGTAAACAGGGGTCCATCCTACACGCAGGAACTCAGAGGATCTTGATAAATCAACGGAAATCAAGGGACTGTACCGGAACATTGACAAATCCCTGTTCCGGATAAAATATTCCCTGCCCATGATTTTTTTGATTGCTGTATAGTCAAATACGACATCAAGGATTCCTTTTTCTCCGCAGGACCTGCAGGTGAAGATTCCTTCATCCTTTCCATATTCCCTGCCACACAGTGTACACCGGAAACCCTCAATATATGTCACACATTACTCCTTATATCAGTTTAACGAAATTAAACATGTTTAGTGCCATTAAATTCTATCACAACTGATATTCTTTTACTATTCCTCTGTTTCAATAAATCCAAAACTGTTTACATCAAACAAACCCTTGTCAGTCAGCTTGATTTCCGGTATTACCGGGAGAGCAAGAAATGAAAGCGTAATAAAGGGATCGAGATTCCTGCTGACCCCCAGGGAAAGGGCAATTTCATTCATTAGGTCTATCTTCTCCTCGACTTCCTCTATCGGAGAATCGGTCATCAGTCCCCCGACTTCCAGTACAAGGGTTCCAAGTATTTTACCTCCGGAGGAAATTGTCATGCCACCCTTGCATTTCCTTAGCTCACTGACAGCTGCCAGCATATCCGTATCATTGTCCCCGATTACAATTATGTTATGTGAGTCATGTGCAATCGTCAGTGCAATTGCGCCATTCCTCAGACCGTATCCTTCAACCAGGCCAATCCCTATGTTACCTGTGCCCTTATGTCTTTCAATTACAGCAAGCTTCAGTATGTCAAGTTTTGGATTATTGCAATACAATCCGTTCTTTGTTTCTACCTTCCTTATGACTTTCTTTGTGACTATGTTGTCACTTACAATCTGAATCACCTTTACAATGTCAGATTCAAGAGGCATGTCGAAATTGATCTCCATGCCTTTTTTCAGCCTGACAGTATCAAGGACCCTTTCATCTTTATATGGAGGTGCCTCGAAAAGGGCAATTCCTTCCTCTGCCACCAGTTTCCCTGCCTTGAAAACCTTGTCAACCTCGAATGCTTCAAGATCATTCAGAACAACCATGTCCGCCTTGAAACCCGGTGCAATTGCTCCCCTGTCAGAAAGACTGTAGCACTCGGCTGTATTCAAGGTTGCCATTGTAATTGCTTCAATGGCATTGATACCGTTTCTGACCGCCTTTTTGACATTGAAATTGATATGTCCTTCATTCTTGATGTTCTTCGGATGCTTGTCGTCCGTACAGAACATAATCCTCCGCAGGTTATTTCTATTTACACCTTTTATCAGTGTCTTGAGATTCCTTGTTGCCGATCCCTCCCTGATATGTATGTACATTCCTTTGCTTAATTTCTCTGTCATTTCCTCAACGGTTGTACACTCATGGTCAGTTCGTACTCCTGTCGAAATATATGCATTAAGGTCTTTGCCCGTCAATCCCGGTGAATGTCCGTCAATCCTCACTTCCTTGAAGTCCTCAAGCTTCCGGTGAACATCCCTGTTTCCCCTGACAACACCCGGATAATTCATCATTTCACCCAACCCCAGTACCCTGTCCCTTTTCTTCAAAGGAACAAGATCATCTGCGGTAAGGATTGCTCCGGAATTTTCAAAATCAGTGGAAGGGACACAGGAAGGAAGCATTATGAAAACATCCAGTGGAAGCTCCTCGCTGCTGTCCAGCATGAATTCAATTCCTGCAATACCACAGACATTTGCTATTTCGTGGGGATCCGCCACTACTGTGGTGGTCCCCTTCACGATTACGGACTTTGCAAACTGCGGAGGGGTGAGCATTGAAGATTCAATATGAACATGTCCGTCTATGAAACCGGGACTGACATATTTCCCCTGTACATCAATTTCAATTTTTCCATGGTACTCACCGACACCTGCAATATATCCATCATATACTGCTATGTCCCCACGGTCTATTTCACCCGTAAAGACATTGACTACCATACAGTTCTTCAAAACCAGGTCTGCCTTTGCGTCTCCCCTTGCCACCTTGACCATCTGAATTGTATTCATGATATCCTCCAAATCAAAATACCGGCGGTGTTATGGTAGAAATAAATCTAAGCATACTATCCCCATTGTTCACAATCCTGTGCGGTATACTGGAAAAATAGTATATGGTGTCTCCCTCTTCCAGAATGTATTCATCATCGCCAATCTGTATCCACATGCTGCCCTCAAGAACATGGGTAACTTCCTCACCTGTGTGCGACAGCGGTTCATCACAGGTTTCCGCTCCCGGTTCAAGGGTCGCCATGAACATCTCCATCTGTCTGTTAAGATCAGGGGACAGCAGCTCATAGGTAAGATGTGATTTGCGGAAATTCCGGCTTTGCCTATTGTCCTTCCTGACTACGATTCCAGTGTTCTTTTCCTCAGTGAAAAAGAAAAATACAGCCACATCAAGGGCCTCTGCAATTTTTCTCAGGGAGGTAATGGACGGTTCAGCCAGTTCCCTCTCAACCTGACTGATGAAACCTGATGTCAGTCCTGTTTTCTCAGCAAGCATCTTCATGCTCATTCCAAGTTCATTTCTTTTTCTTCTTATTTTTTCACCTATCACTTGCTATCCCCCGCCTTGTCAAAGAATTCATCCAATATATTCATGCATACTTTTTTCCTGTAAACCGCTGTAGATCTCTGGTCATCGATGGGTCTTATCAACTCATTGTACCCGTGCTTTACTTCATTTCTGACTGACTCAATTCCTTCAGTGCCAAGACCTTTCATTGAAGCTTCCAGACTTCTGCTCCTGACAACCGTCGGTGCCACAGCACCAAAGGCACACCTGAATTCCTCTATCCTGCCCTTCCTGTATGAGATTCCTCCTGCAAAGGAAACCTTTGATATGGCATCGGATTTTCTTCCACCTATCTTACAATAATGCAGCTTGTCAAATCTTACATCATTGATGACTATTTCCTTGATCATTTCCCTGTCTGCAAGCACAGTCTTGCCCGGGCCGACAATGAACTCTTCTATGGGAACCATTCTTTCCGTTCCTTTCCCATCGATGACAATCTTTGCATCAAGGATATACAGAACCGGAAGTGAATCACCCGCAGGTGATGCATTGCCTATGTTGCCCCCGATTGTTGCTATATGCCTTATTCCCGGGGATGCCATCAGGCGTACTGCCACTTTTAGTATTTCCGGAATCTGTTTATGTACAAGGATGTCTTCAAGGGTAGTCATTGAACCGATATGCAAAAAGCCTCCGCTTTTTCTAATGTATTTTAGCTCAGCCAGTTCTGATATGAACAAAACATCCCTGTCAAACAATGGAGACAATCCGGCCCAGTTCCTTTTTTTCACCATAAGGTCCGTGCCGCCTGCCATCAGGATCATTTTGTTTTCATCAAGCAAACCAAGGGCTTCCTCATAGGTCCCGGGAATGAATGACCTTACCATAATCCCCTCCCCCTTTCTGCAGCCCGCAGAACCGCTGTGACAATCATGTTGTATCCTGTACATCTGCAAAGATTCCCTGAAAGCGCATCACGTATTTCTTCTTCAGTTGGATTGGGGTTCTTGTTCAGTAGCGATTCCGTTGCAATTACCATTCCGGGAATACAAAAACCACACTGTACGGCACCTTCATCTTCATATGCACCATGGATGACCCTGTATCTTTCAGTCTTTGAAAATCCGTCTATGGTGACAATGTCCTTTCCAATGGCATTGCCAACAGGCATAAGACATGAACTTACAATCTCGTTGTCAACCAGAACCGAGCAGGCTCCGCATTCACCTTCTCCGCAGCCTTCCTTCACACCCGTAAGTCCGAAATCCTCCCTTAGCACATCCAGAAGTCGTTTCGTGGGATCAACATCAATGGTTACATTTTCACCATTCAAAACAAATTTAATCTCTGTCATTTTCCAATAGCTCCATTATGTATTCCGGCGTTGCCGGTATCTTCATGACATTTCTGTCGATTGCATTTTCAATAGCCAGTGCAACCGCAGGTGCTCCTCCGACAAGGGGGAGTTCCCCGGCACCCTTTGCTCCATATGGTCCAAGGGGAAAAGGATTGTCCATTATAACTGATTCAACGGGAGCACTGTCACATGCTGTGGGAATTATATAATCCGTGACATTCCGCTGTCTCAGCTTCCCGTCCTTTGCATCCATTACTTCAATGGTTCCATATGCAACACCCTGGAGCAAACCACCTTCTATCTGACCTATGATGATTCTTTCATCAATTGCCTTTCCTACATCATAGACTCCCCAGAGTTTTTTGACAGTAACCTCATACGTTGCCCTGTCCACCTCAACCTCAGCAACATTGACACCCCATGAATATGCCGGATAGGCATCCCCCGTAAGGGTTTCATCGTCCCACTCAACATAATCAGGTTGTCTGTATCTTTCCTCAACAAGGATTTCCTTTCCGTCAATCCATTGTTCCTTGAGTTTCAATGCAGCCCTTGCAATCAATCCGCCTACAACCATAATTGTCCTTGAGGCAACGGTAGGTCCTGAATCAGGAACCAGGTCGGTATCCGGATTGTTGTAAATCACTCTGTCCACGGGAATTTCCAGTATCCCCGCGGCTATCTTTCTAAGTGTTGTAAATGCACCCTGGCCCATTTCGGTGTTTGCTGCCAGAACGGTAACGGTATCATCCTTGTTCTTCTGAAGCCTGACGACTCCCTTTATGTGTTTTTGTTCACCGCTCCCCGTAAAACCGCAGCCATGGAGGAACCAGGACATCCCAATACCTCTGAAATCACCCGGTTTCGAATATTCCATGACCTTTTCCCTGTAACCGGAAATTTCCATGACCTTTTCAATCATTTCATTCATTATGATGGGATCCCTGAATTTACCTCCCGTGGATGTTGCATCCCCTTGTCTGGCAAGGTGCCTCTTTCTGAATGCCAGGTTATCTTCACCCAGTTCCTTCGCAATATGATTGATGAACATCTCAATGGCAAAGAACATCTGTGGTGCTCCGAATCCCCTGAAGGCTCCGTTTGGAACTGTGTTTGTTTCATATACATCACCGGAGACGCTTAAATTGTCAATTGTATAGACCCCGCTGGCGGCAATCATTGCCCTTTGGAGCACAACACCAGAAAGACCTATATATGCACCGCTGTCCAATGAAACATGAACCCTCATTGCACTTATGTTGTTGTCCCCGTCGATGGCTGCCTGGAATTTAATAAGGGAAGGATGTCTTTTGGTGGTTGATTCAATGTCTTCGACCCGGTCATATATGAGTCTTACAGGTCTGCCGGTCTTCATTGATGCCACTGCAACCTGGCAGCCTATCAAAGATGGGAACTCCTCCTTGCCGCCGAATGCCCCGCCGGTTGCTGCCTGTTGGATCCTTACCTTGTCAGGCTCCAGTCCCATGGCCTGTACCACGGCATTCTTTATATAGTATGGGCATTGCATGGACCCGATTACCGTGGATTTACCATCTTCAAAGATCCCGATTATACCCTGGGGTTCAAGATATATATGTTCCTGATACCCAGTCCTGTATTCACCGTTGACAATGCGTTTGTCCCCGGCGAAATATTCATCTGCATTCCCCTTTTCATAGTCATAATGAACTACACTTTTAACATAATCAAATTCAGGAACCAAGGGCTCGTACTCTACTTTTATCCCTTCTACTATTTCCCTGATTACCCCTCTGTCCTCACCGACTACCATAAGAATCGGTTCTCCTATGTACCTGACCTCTTCCTCAGCAAAGACAGGCATATCGTCAAAGATTATCTTCACCCTGTTCCTTCCGGGTACATCATTTCGGTCAATGATGTAATATCCATCGGGAATCTCCGGAAACCTGATTTCCCTGATCCTGGCCCTTGCCATGGTCGACCGAAGGGTCCTTGCGTGAAGTGCGCCTTCAACCTTCATATCGCCTATATACTCAATGCTTCCGGAAGTCTTTCCATATGTATCAAGTTTGTTTATAGGTCTGCTGATATCATTCATGGAAACCTCCTTCAGGACAATGCCCCGACGGGACATTTTGAAATACAAAGTCCGCATCCGAAACACTTGTCTTTGTCTATTATTATTTTTTCGTCATAGGTTATGGCAAAGTACGGACATATCCGTTCACAAAGCCTGCAGTGTGTACACTTGTCTTCATCCAGTACTGTTGCTGTTGGTTCATATACGGTTTCAATTGAAAGTCCGGTGTCATATACTTCCTTCACATCACTGAACCCATATTTGTCCAGGACAGCAGGCAGCTCCTTTATTATCTTTGAGTACAGGTCCTTGCCTTTCAGCAAAGCTCCGGAAAGCATCTGTACTCCGCTGGCTCCGGCAAGAAGGAACTGCAGTATGTCATCTGCATTCTGTACTCCTCCCGTTCCGATCACAGTAAAATCAGGCAGTGCTTTCTTGATGGTATAAACTATACCCAGGGCCAGATTCCTGATGACAGGACCCGATGTCCATACGAATCCACTCTCCCCGCAATATTCAAGGCTTCTTTTTGATATGTTTATGTTCATGGTTGGTCCAAGGGAATTGATTGCCGCAACACCGGTGGCTCCCGCTTCCCTCACGGCTTCTGCAAATTTTACAGGTTCGGGTATATGGGGGCTTATCTTCATATAAATCGGCTTTTTCGTATTGCTTCTTATTGCCCTCACTGTGTTTGAAATCACCGAAAGGTCCTTGCCTACATAATGGGTTGAAACTTCAAATGCATCTGCAAATGCATCAAGCCTCGGGACAAGAATCTCCATGTCCTCCCTTGTATATCCCATGCTGACGATCAATGGTTTGGTTTTTATCTTCATGAACTCCGGTAGAATTTCATCAGTCCATTTTTCCATGGGAAATTCAGACCATAGTTCTGAATTCATGACATGGCTTCGGTCACCGTATATACATGGACGCGGTACCCTGGCGGCCTTGACTGAGATGGTCTTTGTTACAACTGCACCGACTCCCTGTTCCTGGATGAACTTCATTTTCTCAAGGTCACCTGTCAGTGGACCGGAGGCAGGCATAAGTGGATTATCCAATATCAATCCGTCGAATTCAGTCTTCAATCTGTTCATAAATCAGCTCCTGTTCAATCTGTCCCACAGTTTACCTGCGGTTTTTACTGCTTTTACAATTTCCTCGTTTGCAACGGTGCTGCAAATACAGTTCTCAACAATCCTCTTTCCGTTCTTCCATACATCTGCCGGTTTGAGGCTGCCGGACAATCCAAAAAGGATATGCCCGAATGCATTGCTTTCATCCATTGGTGAAATGGGTTCATAGCAGACCTTGATGATATCTGCATCATAACCTTCCTTTATACGCCCAATTTTCAATCCCATATATTCATTCATATACTTATAATTTTCATTCACCAATTCAAGAAGTCCGCCAAGACCGAAGGCAACAGGGGAACTGTACTTATGTTTCATTGCCAGCAGCAGGCTCATCCATTCAGATGCTATTCCCATCGACATGCCGTCATTTCCTATAAGACACCGGACATTATGCTTTTTCAACATTCTGACATCAGGCAGTCCGACAGCATTGTTCATGTTTGACTGAATGTTGAGTGCCACATAACATTGGTTCTTCGCTATAAGGTCTGCTTCATCCTCATTTATGTGTATGCAGTGGGATAGAATCGATCCCTTGTTCAGAAGTCCGAAATCATAAAGCCTTTGGACAACTCTCATGCCGTGATAATCCATGCAGCTTTCCTGGTCAAGCCAGCTTTCCGCTGCATGTATATGAATGGGTCTGTTTCCAAGCACCTTCTTCACTTTTTCAAGGGTTTCATCCGAAAGGGACATTGAAGCATGAAGTCCGAACATATCACCGTTTTCAAGGTTTTCGGCAATGCAGTCATCAATATCAAACCGGTCGCTGGTCTCAAAACAAAGTGAACCCGTAAGTCCCGCCTTTTCAAATGCAGATTTTATCAATCCAAGTGAGCCCCTGATGTATCCGCTGGCATGATGGTCAATTACAGTGGTAACCCCGTTCAATAAGTACTCACGGGCAGCCGTCAGTGCGCTGTAATAAATATCATCCTTTTCAAGATGCGAATCTATCTTCCACCAAAGCTGGTCAAGCAGTTCCTGGAAGTTTGCAGGGTTGAACGGAAGGGCCAGTCCCCGTGAAAAGGTTGAATAGATGTGTGTATGGGCTACGGTAAGACCGGGCATGACCAGCGCTCCCCGGCAATCAGTTATATCGTATCCTTTGTCCCTGAAGGTCTTCATGTCCCCGACCATTTCTATTTTTTCATCAAATACAACAAAACCATTTTCAATATAGTTTTCAAAGTCATATATCCTTGCATTTGTCAGAGCAAACATTTTCCGTTTCCTCCTTTCAGTAATTCATTCTCTATTACAAACTGACCCTTTGACATTACTGAAACCACCTTTATCATGGATGCAAATACTCCTGAACCCTGTCTGTAAATGGAATAATCCGAGGCCGAATGGTCATCTTTCTTCAGATAAGGACCATTGTCATCAATTATCACAAGGTCAGCATCGGATTCCTCCCGGATCACTCCCTTCCTGGGGTAAAGTCCGAAGATCCTGGCAGGGTTCTCGCTCATCCTGTCAATGGCATCGTTTCCCAATAATCCATACATTACAGTGAAGGAATATTCCACGGAACCAACTCCCATAGGTATGTCAATCAGGTTTTCCCTTTTCTTTTCAGCTCTCATATATGCGCAGTGATCGGTTCCGATTGTTTCTACAAACATAACATTGTTCAACAGCAATCCCTGTGCACGATGACTGCGAAGAGGAGGTATCATTGTATAGAGGTAACCGTCGGCATTGTCATATTCATGAAGGTTGAAATAAAAATAGTGCGGACAGCTCTCAATGTGAAATTTATCTCCAAGGAGATGGGGATATCTGCTTGCCAGGGCCCGTACCGTATGACCGCTGCTGACATGAACCATATAAAGGTTCCCGCCTGTTTCCTCAGTCATTTTCGCAAGGGACAGTGCCTCGGATATCTCAGCTTCCTCATTCCGGGCATAGGTGATGTCCCATACTTTATGCCCCGGCATTATTCCGACCATGTTGTCGTTCTCTGCATGGACAAGGAGAGTGAAACCAAGTTCCTTTGAAAGACCCAGGAGTTCATATATCTCCCTGGTATATGTCCGTCTGCCTGATTCTGAATATGTTGTGAATATCTTTATTGAATCCAGGCCCATTGATTTCGATGCCTTTGTCAGTTCCCTGGTATGACCGACGGGATTTGCAAGAGTTGCATGGAATTTATAATCAACCACACTTTTTGAAGCAAGATCCATTCTTTTCTCAAGGGCTTTTTCCAGGTCATCTGCCTTTGATACGGGATCCAGGAAATCAATGAATGTGGTTATACCACCGAATGCGGCTGAAACCGAACCTGTATGAAAATCATCACATGACACTATGTTCCCTGTGTCAAGTTCAAAGTGAACATGGGGGTCAATGAGCCCGGGAATTATCTTCTTACCCTTTGCGTTGTATGTTTTCCTGCATGGCAACTCGTCACTGTCAATGCGTTTTATAACATCTCCATCAACATAGATATTGACTTTCCTGAATGCCCTGTCTATATAAGCCAGACCACCCAATATACCAAAATCATACAAATCTCTCACCTGTTTCCACTATTTCTATATCTGCGAATCCGTATTTTGCAACTACCTCCTGCAGATTGGTGTCCCTTACAACCAGGACGGCATCAATGCCTGAATCCGCAATTTTCACAACCGTTTCGTGAAAGCACAAACCTTCAAGCTCAAGGGACCCAATTTCATCAAGGAAAATCGTTCCCACTCCGCTTTTTATCATCAGGTCAACCCCTGTGCTTACCACGGAAACCGCCTCCCCGGAAAAACTATATGGTCCCAGTGAGCAACTCTCATCCCATTTGGAAGGCAGTGCGTATTTTCTTCTGGCAAGGGGTATCCTTTCCCCTGATGACAACCTTATCAAATCAAATCCGATTACGATGTCATCATTCATCAATTTCACAGAGGCAAACCCATCACCATTTTCGCAACGCCTGTATTCATCCATAAGCCTGGTGGTCTTTCCTGAATGAATGGGACCTGTTATCAATGTGATCATGTATAGGTCACCGGTCTCATATGTCTGTGTCCCGTCCTTTTGTTTTTAACCGCCAGTATTTCAGCGCAGATGGATACTGCTATTTCTTCAGGGGAGCCACCTCCCGTATCAAGGCCTACAGGAGAATAAAAGTTTGACAAATCAGGTTCGCCGAATCTCTCCTTTATCCTTTTCATGAATACCGCAAGTTTTTCCATTGAACACAGCATGCCTATATATGAAGGCGTCAGTTTAAGTTCAAGTATTTCTTCAATCACGTTATAGTCATACTTGTGTGAGGGTGTGCACACAAGGACGAATCCTCCGTCCCTGATACCTTCCTTCCTTATGAAGTCCACAAAGGATGAGTTTACCTTTCTGTCAGCTCCCGTAAAAGTGTCTATGACATGTGTTCTGTCATCAATCACCGTCACATGATAATTCATTGTCTTTAGTACATTCACCGTGGCCTGCCCTACATGACCTGCTCCGAATACATATACATATGCATCCGGACCAATGTATTCATAGAACAGGGTCACCGTTCCGCCGCAGATCATTGGCAGTGTTGTGGCATCATCAATTATTTCTCCTTCGTTGAGATAATATTTCTCAAGGAGATTCTGTCCGGTCTTCATAAGCTCCCTGCATTTTTCGCGGGCATGGAATTCAAGGGCACCGCCCCCTACTGTCCCGGAGGCCTGACCGTCTTCACAGACAATCATTTTCTTGCCTGCTTCCACAGGTCCCGCTCCCGTCTTGTCAACTGCAGTAACCAGCATGCATGCCATTCCGCTGCCGGACATTCTTGCTATTTCGTCAAAGATCTTCATGCGTCTCCTAAACCAGAAGCTGTATTCCAAGCGCAGCAGCCAGAAGTACCGGTGCATATATGGGCCTGAACTTCGCTTTTATACTTGTCCTTGCTTCCAGGAGCAGTACACCGTATACAAGGACTGCACTCAGCAAGCCGTTCAAAATCACAAACTCCAGTGTAAGGGCAGGTGATGAAATGAATTTTGTCATACTGCCCGACACCAGGAACTGTGCAACCATATAGAGTATATATCCAAGCCTCCAGCCCATGCTCACACCAATGCTTCCTGTTATTCTTGCAAACTGTTTTTTGCTGCTGAGCATTGGAATGGCAACAGCTACAACCAATGACTCAAACATTATTGATATCATCGGGTTTATTGTCTTGAATACGCTGATTCCCGGAAGCAGGAAGTCAACTGCCTTTATTCCGGCCGCAACCAGTCCAACCAGAACAAGTGCTGACCTTGAGCCTGTTGCCTTGAAGGCTTTCATAAGTATGTACACCGCAATCGGGAACATTACAAGACCGGCCACCAAAGGCGGGAGAAAGTGCAGCAGATACCCAAGTGATGCTTCTGCCAACCCCCAAACAGCTCCAAAAAACACAATCTGTGCCGCAAGTTTCATTATCTTCTTCATACTCATTTCTTATCTCCTTCTTGCCTTGTTTTCATTATTCCGGTCAGAATCTTCTCGCCTGTGACCGGCAGGGAATTTATCCTGACTCCCGTAGCATTGTATATTGCATTTGTTATGGCAGCAGGTGGTGTGTCTATTCCGATTTCTCCGACTGATTTTGCACCAAAGGGTCCCGACGACTCATAACTTTCTGCGAACTCAACCTGTATTTTTTTGATTTCCTTCCTTGTCGGAATCCTGTAGGTCATCATGTTGTTTGTTATCATCCTGCCTGAGTTTGAGTAAACCACATCCTCGTAGAGAGTCATTCCTATGCCCTGTACAAGACCTCCTTCAACCTGCCCTTTTGCCAGGTTGGGACTTATGGTTGTTCCACAGTCAACCACCGCAACATAGTCCATGAGTTCCACCTGTCCTGTTTCAGTATCAACTTCCACTTCTGCAAACCCGGCCATGAAAGGCGGCGGTGACTTTGTTCCCACATATGAATCAACGGCCACAAGCTGTTTCTGGTCTTCATTGTAGTAAAGCCTGTTGGAAAGATCCCTAAGTGATATGGATTTGTCGCCATGGCTTATTGTATCACCATCAAAGTCAGTTCCTTCCACCGGAACCTTCAGGGCATGGGCTCCTTCTTCGATTATCATCTGTTTCATCTTTTCAGAAGCTTTTATGACTGCATTACCGGAAACATATGTCGTACTGGAAGCATATGCTCCTGTATCAAAGGGTGTAAGGTCTGAATCAGAAGAGTAGATTACTATTTTGTCAGGATGCACACCAAGACTTTCAGCTGCTATCTGCGCAAGTATGGTGTCACTGCCCTGGCCGATTTCCGTTGCCCCGACCATAAGATTGAAGAATCCATCATCATTGAGTTTTATCATTGCAGAGCCCATGTCAATGTATGGAATTCCTGAGCCCTGCATTGCAATGGCCATACCTACGCCCCTGACCTTTCCATTGCCCATATCTTTCCTTGGATATTTGCTGTTCCAGTCAATGAGCTCCATTCCCCTTTCGATACAGTAATCCAGTTTGCAGGTTTCCATTATCATGGCGGTTCCTTCGGTTCCTTCACCCATGATTTCAAATATTGGGGATGTCTCACCTTCTTGTATCATGTTCTTCTGTCTGAACTCCACCGGACTCATCCCAATCTTATGGCAAAGGACATCTACTGCAGACTCAAGGGCATAATTGCCCTGGATTGCACCATAGCCCCTGAATGCACCTGCCGGTGTCCTGTTGGTATATACTACTTTTCCACCGAAACGGATTGAGTCAACCTTGTTGTAAAGGGGAAATACCTTTGAGCCTGCAACCATGAATACCGTAAGAGCATGCTCTCCATAGGCTCCGGTATCGGATAACACTTCTACATCAATTGCCTTCAGTGTTCCATCCTTCATTGCACCGAGTTTGATGTCAAATCTCATGGGATGCCTTGAGAAGGTTGACTCAAAAACTTCCTGCCTTGTATAAACCATCTTGGAAGGTTTGCCTGTCCTAAGGGTCACAGCAGATACAAGCATTTCTCCATGTACGCACTGTTTGCCTCCGAATCCTCCGCCGACCCTTGGTTTTATTACCCTTATCTTGCTCATCGGATACGAAAGCGCTTCGGCAACTATCCTTCTCGTGTGGAAGGGTGTCTGTGTTGATGAATAGAGAACAAGTCTTCCCGTATAGTCCATTCTTGCATTGACTGTGTGGGGTTCCATCATTGTATGAGCCTGGGCCTGGGTGTAAAACGTCGTTTCAACGACTGTATCACATTCCTTCAGTGATTTTTCCACATTCCCGACATGCATAAGGTATGCCGCAGCTACGTTCTTCTTTGGTTCAAACCCTATGGGAAACATTTCATGTATTTCCGGTTCATCATGGATTATGGTTTTGTTTTCATAAGCTTTTTCAAAGTCCAGAACAGGTTCAAGTACTTCATAATCCACTACCAGAAGTTCCAGTGCCTTTTCAGCGGTTTCCCTGTCTATGGCTGCAACAGCCGCAACTTCATCACCCACATGCCTTACAAAGTTATCAAGTACAAATTTGTCATGCGGTGACGGTTCGGGATATCCCTGGCCTGCCCTGGTTACAGGTATTCTTTTGAAGTCTTCATAGGTAAGGACCAGTTCGACACCTTCAAGGGCCTCGGCCTTTGATTTATCTATTGATTTAATCCTGGCAAACGCATGGGGACTTCGAAGAACCTTGACAATGAGGGAATTCTGTTCCGCAAGATCATCAGTATAACCCGGCTTTCCCATCATAAGGCCTTTTCCGTCGATGGATGGTCTTTCATAATTTACATATTTCATCATTCCACCTCCAGGTATGCTTTTATGGCCCTGTGCTGGCCCTGATACCCTGAACATCTGCAAAGGTTGCCCACAAGATATGACCGTATGTCATCATCAGTCGGATTCACAAGTTCCTTCTTCATTGCATATATAGTAAGGGCCATGGATGGATTGCAGTATCCGCACTGGTCTGCACCTTCCCTGCCAAAACAGTCTGCTATCTTTGCAGCTTCTTCAGGAATACCTTCGACTGTGGTTACTTCCTTACCTTCGGTCCTGCACGCCAGATAACTGCATGATGCCACCGGAGCTCCGTCAACCAGAACCGTACATACTCCGCAGGACGTATTGTCACAGCCCCTTCTTACACTTACATAATTGTTTTTTCTGAGTGTATCAAGCAGATATTCATCAGCCTTTACATCAAACACCTTGTTTTCACCGTTTACCTTCAGTCTGACCTTCATGACATCACCTCCCGCAGTCCTCTTTTTACAAGGGCTTCACAGAGCTTCTTTCTGTATGCTGCAGAACCCCGGGAATTGCTTCCGAACTTTATCTCCGCTGCAGCTGTTGCAGCAGCCCTTTCAGCGCAATCAGCATCATGTTTTCCACATGTGTCAACGTATGCCATTGCCATTTCCGCAAGAACCGCCTTGTATGGTCTGGAACCTACGGCAATCTTTGTTTTTCCATCTATACGGGTTACAGCTGCATTCAGTATCGGGAAATCGATTGCAGTAATCTTGATGGTTTCATACCATCCCCTGCCTTCCTTCATGGGAATCCTGACCTTAAGAAGAATGTCCCCTGATTTTGCAGTCTCATCCATGAACTCGACAAGGCTTACCCTGCCTCTTTTGTAAAATTCAAGTTCAGTGTCCAGGACCATAAGTGGAGTAATCAAATCCGAGAAACCATACTTGCCGGAAATTGTTCCGCCTATTGTAGCGATGTTTCTTACGGTTACCCCCATGATCTTTTCTACTGCAGTGCAGACAATCCCATTGCACAATGCTTTCACAATATCGCTTTTTTCTACCTGTCTCAGTGTTGTCATTGAGCCGATTTCAACAAATCCATCAACTACATCAATGGAATCAAGGCCAAGGCCCGAAAGGTCGACTGCTTCGTCAACTTCCGTCGGTGTAAGCCTGAGCCAGGCCCCCCCTGCGATTATTGCAGCCTTGCTGTTACCCTCCAGGATTGAATATGCTTCTTCGACAGAGCTGACCTTAACATAATTATTTATTTTCAAGCCTGTTTCATCTCCCCTCTGCTTTTTTTCTTATTTCAAAAAGATCCTCCGGCGTATCAACATCCAGAAGGATTCCTTCATCATCAACATCAATATATTCAACATTCTGCATGTCCCTGAAAACCTTGAGGTTTGAATCAATTGGCTCCCGGAGCAAGGGTGCTATAAGGTTTTGTCTTATCAGTACAGGATGTCCCTTTCTTCCATTGTATACGGGGACAATCATTTCGCCGGTCCCATCCATAAGCTTATGGTATGTTTCTTTTCCTATCAGTGGATAATCCCCCGGGACCAAAAAGAAATCATGATTCATTTCACTGACTCCACGTTTAACAGAACTAAACATTCCACTATCGTAATCTTCGTTGACAACCATTGTAACATTTGGGTATTTTTTGATGATAAGGGCCGTGGATTCCCGGTGATGACCGGCTACTACCACTATTTGGCCGCAGATTTCCGTAAGAGTGTCCAGAACTCTCCCAAGAACGGTGCTGCCACCAATGGTCATTGCCATTTTGTCAGAACCCGCGCGGCTTGAGTATCCTGCCGCCAAAACTACGGAATCATACTGCATGAAGCCTCCAAATGGTAAAAAAAACGGCCTTCCCGTATGCCTGTCCGGCTCTTTGCTGATTGCTTTTCATATTATGTTGTTGAACCGGTGTGCCTCGTACATCAAGTATACTGTCTTTGGCCTGCTTTTTCAAATGTTTATATCAGGAATTCTTTATAATCAGCTTATGAACTTATATATAATATTTTCACATATAAAGATACCCGATATAGAGTCAGAAGTTTAGTGACACTTAATTGCCGATGATAATATATAGCTTCAATCAAAGTCCGGGTTTTGTCCGTACCCCCAAATCAGTGTGCTCTGTATGCCGGTTGCACTAATATTGTGGTGTAAATTCTATAAAGTCGATGGAAAACAGGCATTCTGTTGACAATAAAAGGATTCCAGTGGCAAAGCTACGAAGTGTTAACAGCAGCTCACTTTTGCATCAAAATTATTTAACACCGTACCTCAATTTACTTAAATGATATTCCTCAATTGTCTTAAAGTCTCATTGCCAATATATGTATTCATGCTATAATGCATATGAGGTAATCATAATGGCTGAAAAATATTTGAAAAGGTGTATTGATTCAGTTCTTGAGATGTATTTGGAGACTTTTGGAGCTGTGTTGATTGAGGGTCCGAAGTGGTGTGGAAAGACCACAACCGCGTCCATGCAATCAGAAAGTATAATAAAACTACAAGATCCACGAAAATTCAATGATTATATAAAGCTTGCTGAAATAAATCCAAAGGCTTTGTTAGATGGTAAGACCCCCCGATTGATTGATGAATGGCAACTGGCACCTATATTGTGGAATGCCATACGGGCAGAAGTTGATGAGCGTAACAAGGAGGGTTTGTTTATATTAACTGGCTCTACTACCTTAAAAAATGATGATACAATGCATTCCGGGACAGGTCGTATTGCTCGTTTGTTGATGAGACCGATGAGCTTATACGAATCACTTGATTCAAGCGGCCAAATATCACTATCAGACCTATTTAAACAAAACACTGAGATAGACGGAATAACCACCAGCACATCAATTGAGGATATATCAAAATACATCTGCAGAGGTGGATGGCCATCAACCATAGGTAAAAGTGAAAAAAGCTCACAATTAATTGCAGAAGATTATGTGAATTCAATTTGTGAAAGCGAGGCCTCCAGTGTTGATGGTTTTGAAAAAAACCCAAATAGAGTAAGGGCTGTATTACGTTCATATTCACGTAACATCTCAACATTAGCAACAAATAGGACCATTTTAAACGACATTGCAGCAAACGATATGCAGATATCAGAACCTACTTTATATTCATACTTAAATGCTTTGAACAGGCTTTTTGTTATTGAAGACATCCCAGCTTGGAGTCCCTCCATACGCTCAAAAACCGTTATCCGCTCTTCAAATAAAAAGGGGATTGTCGATCCTTCGCTGGCAGCCGCTTCCCTGGGAATAACTCCTGGTAATATTTTTGACGATATGAAAACTTTCGGATTCCTTTTTGAATCTCTCTGCATTCGAGATTTAAGAATATATTCTCAGGAGATTGGTGGAAAAGTTTATTATTATCGCGATCGCTATGGACTGGAATGCGACGCAGTCATCAGACTAAATGACGGTAAATACTGCTTGATTGAAATAAAACTTGGAAACACTGATATTGATAAGGGAGCTGAGAATCTAACTAAGCTTAGCAATTTATTAATGGAAAACGGTAAAAAACCTCCTCAGTTCCTAGCAGTTGTCAGCGGTGGAAATATTGCTTATACCAGAGCTGATGGTGTCAAAGTTATTCCAATTTCTTGTCTGAAAAATTAGCAAGCGCCCTTATATAAAGCCATTACACAATATTCACCATTACTTATAAGAGATGGAAAATCATATAGCCGGAGATTATTACGTTGCTCTTATTCAATATCGCTCAGACTGAGTCTTATATCCGTATTTTCATACTGAACCGGATACCTGTTTTCGTCGTTTGTATACCACATATACATCCTGGGTTTCGGTCCCAGAACAAGACCGGTATATTTCATTTCCACCTTTATGCACTCGAATGTACCATATGGTGATTCGATGCTCTCGATTCCTTGGTATGAAACCCTGAAAGGAATGATTTCACCTGCATCAATTATTGATATGTTTATATCCTTTTCAAATCCCTCTTCCAATGACAAAGCACCTATGGTAAACAAAAGGCCCTCATTGTCAAGGTAATGTTCCGGAAGCTCAAGGGATTTTGTTTCTCTCTCTGCGGCAGTACCTGCCACCATTTCAAGGGTAATGCCATATTGAGCATCTATCTCCCAGCTTTGTTCCGGATCAAGGGCATATGTGTTGCTCTTATATGCACTGATTGGAATAAGTGTATCTGCGGCAAATGTCGAGGCTGATATGAACTCTCCTTCATCAAAACTTATTTCAACCCTTGTTGAAACTAGACCGTTTTCAACTGTGACCTCATATATTACAGCATTGACACTTTCGTCTTCTGTTCTTTCATATGTAAATGTGTGGCTTTCCCTGAAGATGTCATTTGTTTCATATGTATCCTCGCTGAATCCCGGCTTACATCCTGTAAACAGCAAAGCAATGATTATTGCAAGCACCATGTATTTGTAATATCTTTTCATGTCAAACCTCTATTTCAAGTATAAATTTATCAAAGTAGACCTCTTCGATGAACTGCTCCTTATCGAAGAATGTCTTTCTATACCTCGAAATCTCCCTTGTATTTTTCTTCAGCCAGATCGGAACAGGAATTTCAAGCTGCCGACAGAGCAATACAAAGGCCTCCTCCATGATATCATGAAAAGGCTTTTCAGTGTCTGTTCCTTCTGTCTTTGCTTCTTTGATAAATGTATTGCCTATGACGAGCTTCCCATAAAGAACCATGTCAACCGTCCTGACACATGCAATATTCGATGGAATCCACCAGTGCAATCCAGCTGGCTTCGATTATATCCGTTGAAACACCAATGGTAGTCCACTCGTTCTTTCCGTCGGTTGATTCAATCAGTACCCTTACCTTTGCGGCAGTTGCCATTTCCGAATCCAGGACACGGACCTTGTAGTCAGTGAGTTTGATTTTCCCGAGGTCCGGATAGAACTTTGTAAGAGCTTTTCTAAGGGCACCATCAAGTGCATCGACAGGTCCGTCTCCCTCGGCGGCAGTGACTTCATATTCATCCCTTACCTTGATTTTTATCATTGCCGTTGAGTTCATGTTTGTTACATTGGGTTCATTTACCATGACCTTGAACTCAACCAGTTCAAATGACGGATTGTATAGACCAAGTATTCTCCTGATTATCAGTTCAAAGCTTGCCTCAGCTGCCTCGTATTGATATCCGAGGAATTCCATCTCCTTCATTCTGTCAATTATTTCCCTGGTCCTTGGGTCTTTCTTTGTAACCGTAGGGTCTATCTTACCCAGGAGCTTCATTACAGAACTTCCGCCGGCTACTTCACTCATCAGTATATGTCGTTTGTTTCCTACTTCCGAGGGGTCAAACAGTTCATATGATTTTGTGTTTTTTGTAAGAGCATCAGTATGCATTCCGCCTTTGTGTGAAAATGCCGCGGACCCTACAAAAGGAGCATCATCATGAAGTGCAAGATTGGCTACTTCACTTATAAACACTGCTGTCTCAGACCATGAAGCCATGCTTTTTTCAGGAATGCAGTCATAGTTTTTCAAAAGCTGAAGATTCGGAACTATGGTCGTAAGATTGGCATTTCCGCATCTTTCCCCCAGTCCGTTCATTGTTCCCTGTACCTGGATTGCGCCCGCTTCAACAGCAGCAATGGAAGAGGACACAGCCATACCGTTATCATTATGGCAATGTATGCCTATCTCAACATCAAATTTCTCAACCACAGCCTTGGTCATATCATATGTTTCCGTAGGGAATGTACCGCCGCGGGTGTCGCAAAGGCATATTGAGAATGCACCGCTTTCAACTGCCGCTTCAAGTGTCTTCATTGCATAATCAGGATTTGCCTTGTACCCGTCAAAGAAATGCTCTGCATCAAATATTACGTCAAATCCCTTTTTTACCAGAAAGCTGATTGAATCCCTGATCATTTCAAGATTTTCATCAAGTGTTGTCTTAAGGATGTCAGTGACATGGAAATCCCAGCTCTTTCCGAATACTGCCGCCGTTTTCACCCCTGACTCAACTATATGTCTCAGATTTATGTCCTCTGAAGCCTTTATGCCGGGTCTTCTTGTGCTTCCGAATGCCACAATCCTTGAATTATTGAGCTCCACATCCTTTATGCTGTTGAAGAACTCAGCATCCTTTGGATTGGACCCGGGATTGCCGGCTTCAATATAGTCTATTCCGGCATCATCGAGTTTTTTTACAATCTTTATCTTGTCCTTGACTGTAAAGGAAACATTCTTGCCCTGTGCCCCATCCCTGAGTGTAGAGTCATAGATATATATCTTATTCATCCTGCTCACCTTGTCCAACACCCTGAAACACGGAATATGCCCTGTTGGCTGCGTTCAGATATGCTTTGATACTGGCTTCAATTATATCCGTCGATACGCCATGTCCTGCAAAACGGTGTCCGTTCTTCAGCACCTTTACATTGACTTCACCCATGGCATCCTTTCCACCGGTGACAGCCTTTATGGTATAGTCCTCAAGGGTCATGGGGAATTCCATGCATCTTTCAATTGCGTTCAAAGAGGCATCGATTGGGCCATCCCCCGTTGCTGCTTCAGTGATATATTCATCACCTTTTTTCAACCTCAATGTTGCGGTTGAAATCAGCTTGTTTCCGCTGCTTATCTGGAAACTGTCGAGTTCAAACACTTCCTCGACCCTGAACATTTTTTCAAGAAGTATGGCTTCAATGTCTTCGGTCAGAACCTGCTTCTTCTTGTCAGCCAGGTCCTTGAATTTAAGGAAGGCATCATTGAGGTCATCTTTGCCAAGGTCATAACCCATTTCCTTCAGTCTGTCTTCAAAAGCATGCCTTCCGGAATGCTTTCCAAGCACCATATTATTATGCTTGAGCCCTATTGATTCAGGGGTCATAATTTCATATGTGCTTTTTTCAGCAAGGATTCCATGCTGATGAATTCCTGATTCATGGGCGAATGCATTCTTGCCGACTATTGCCTTGTTGGGCTGAACATTTATGCCAGTAAGCGAGCTTACCAGATTGCTGGTCTTGCTTATCAATGTAGTATTTATTCCATGTGTGAATTCATAGAAATCCTTCCTGGTGTCAATGGCCATTATTATTTCCTCAAGGGCAGCATTTCCTGCTCTTTCACCAAGGCCATTTATTGTACACTCAATCAGGTCTGCTCCGTTTTGTATTGCTGCAAGGGAATTGGCCACTGCCAGTCCGAGGTCATTGTGGCAATGCACGGATATTCCTACTTTTTCTATTCCCTTTACATTGGCCTTGATGTCCCTTATCAGGCTTCCGAATTCATCGGGTGTTGTATATCCGACGGTATCGGGAACGTTCAGCATGATTGCTCCTGCCTCAATGGCTGCTTCATATACCCTGTACAGGAATTCCCGTCTTGACCTGCTGGCATCCTCAGCTGAGAATTCAACGTAATCAGTATATGACTTTGCCCTTTTGACCATGGCTGTTGTTCTTTCAAGGACCTCTTCCTCGGTCATCCTGAGCTTGTACTTCATATGTATGTCGCTGGTTGCAATGAAAGTATGAATCCCCGGGTTCCTGGCACCTTTTACGGCCTCCCATGCTGTGTCAATGTCCTTTTCCACTGCTCTTGCAAGACTTGTCACCGTACAATTCTTAACTGTTTCCGCAACAGCTTTTACAGCTTCAAAGTCTCCCTTTGATGTAATTGCAAACCCTGCTTCAATGGTATCCACGCCAAGTAGTTCAAGCTGCCTTGCTATTGCAGTTTTTTCCTCTAGATTCAGGCTTACTCCGGGAGTCTGTTCGCCGTCTCTAAGTGTCGTGTCGAGTATCCTTATTCTTCTTGTCATGAATTCCACCTTCTTTCCTTTTATAAACAATACCCGGCTGTTTCGCCGGGTATCAGTTCCTTATTTCTTGAGCCAACTCATCATTTTCCTTAATTCCGCCCCGACGGTCTCGAGCTGATGCTCCGCTTCCTTTCGCCGGGTTGCAAGGAACCTTGCCCTTCCGCCGGCTTTGTTTTCAGATACCCATGCTCCTGCAAAGGTACCTGTTTGTATGTCTGATAGGATTTCCCTCATCCTGGCCCTTGTTTCCTGGGTGATAATCTTTTTCCCTGTAATATAGTCACCGTATTCGGCAGTATCGCTTACAGAATATCTCATATATCCGAACCCACCTTCGTTAATAAGGTCGATTATAAGCTTCATCTCATGTATGCATTCAAAGTATGCTATCTCGGGCTGGTATCCGGCTTCAACCAGGGTTTCGAATCCGGCTTTCATCAATTCAGTGACACCACCGCATAGTACAGCCTGTTCGCCGAACAAATCAGTTTCAGTTTCTTCCCTGAATGTTGTTTCCAGGATACCCGCTCTTCCGGCACCGATTCCGCAGGCATATGCAAGGGCATATTCCTTGGCTTTTCCTGTTTCATCCTGGTAAATGGCTATAAGTGCGGGAACCCCTCTGCCTTCAACATACTGGCTTCTTACAGTATGTCCCGGTCCCTTGGGAGCTACCATTATTACATCAGTTCCCTTTGGTGCAATTATCTGCTGGAATGTTATATTGAAACCATGTGCAAACATGAGGACATTTCCCTCTTCAAGATATGGTTCTACATCAGCCTTGAAAATATCCGCCTGCAGTTCATCAGGAACCAGCATCATTATGAGATCCCCTGCCTTTGCAGCTTCGGCCGGTTCTGCAACTGCAAGACCTGCTCCGGAGGCAAGCGCCCATCTCTTTGAGTCTTTCCTGAGTCCGACTACCACATCGTATCCGCTTTCATGCAGGTTGAGTGCATGGGCATGACCCTGGCTCCCATATCCGATGATGGCTATCTTCTTACCCTTAAGTATTTCAGGATTGCTGTCCTTGTCGTAATACATTTTTGCCACTTGTATTTCCTCCTTACAATATGTGGTTGTCGCCACTGCCCCTCTCGATTGCTATGACCCCGGTTCTTACAACTTCAAGTATTCCATATGGTTCAAGCAATGAGGAAAGCGCGTTTATTTTTTCCTGATCCGCAGATATTTCAACGGTCATGGATTCAGGCGCAACATCAACGATGTTTGCCCTGAATATATCAACAAGCTGAATTATTTCAGTCCTGGTTCCGGCATTTGCCTTTACTTTGATAAGGACCAGTTCGCGTCCGACGAACTCAGATGTCTTGAATACCTTGATCTTAATTACATCAACAAGTTTGTTCAATTGCTTGCTTACCTGGTCGATTATATAATCATCACCGTTCACTACTATTGTTATCCTGGATATTCCGGGATCGCTGGTTTCACCAACGGCCAGACTGTCAATGTTGAATCCCCTTCTGCTGAACAGACCTGCAACCCTCGAGAGCACTCCTGCGTGGTTCTCCACGAGTACGGATAAAGTATGTCTTTGTTCCATCAGTGCACCTCCTGTTTAATTGCCCTATATAATATCACAATTCGGTTAGTGTAGTATTAAAAAATAATAATGAATAAATATGCAATTGTCAAGAAAACACTGTGCTTTACGGACTTCATTATGTGGTTTTTCAGCCTTACACTTTCTTGGTTTGATTTCTTTAGTATCAGATGATATATTCACTGTATGTTTTATATCATTCCCGTACTGCTTGATATATTGAAATATTTTGTGCTTTACATACTGCACCTTGGTGGTATGGATGGCAAAACGGCAAGGACGAATGCACTGTGGTTCGGTGGAGTGTTTTTCATCACAAAGATGGTACCGTTCTTTTTTCTTCCGGATGAAAACCTGATTTCAATCGTAACGGGCTTTCGTGGATTTGCTTTCATATCGACCTTCGGATTCATAGGAATATTCATATCCACTGCAGTAGCAACCTTTATTATCTATGGAATGTTCAGACTCAAAGCAAGAATCAATGAAACTGGTGGAAAACTGGGTGACATCCTATACCTGCTGTTGCTTTTGTTTTTGTTGTTTGTTCAGTTGATATAGCTGCTTTGTACATATTTGAAAACGCTTATATCCGGGATTATAAATTTCAATCGAACAAATCTGAGTGTGAACCTGTTCGGATAAGGTACAGCGTCATATCACAATTCGATACTTCATATATAAGAAGCCAGTCAGGCATTAGATGACATTCTCTTTTTGTATGAAAGATGCCTGATAATCTGTGATCCCTGTTTTTTTCAGGCAGCTTTTCACCTTTTGCAAGTTTTTCAATAATCCGGGTCAACTCTCTGAGGTCATAACCCCTTTTACCCATTCTTTTCAAATCTTTTTGAAACTTTGAGGTGGGCTTGATGATATATTTCATTCCTGAATATCATTAAGCATACTATCGACATCATAGTATCCTTTATATGATTCCGGATCTGCCTTCATTTTCTCTACTTCTCTTATTGCGGCAATGGTTTCGGTATTGGGGACCCTTTTGGAAATAATAAAGGGAATTGCCTGTTCTCTCACAGCTTGCTTTGTAAAAGCAATTATTGCAGTGGTCATGGACAACCCAAGCTCTGAAAACAATTCCTCTGCCTGTCTTTTCAGTTCCTCGTCCATTCTGATTGTAATGTTTTTGGTAGCCATAATAACCTTCTTTCCCCTCAATTATAATACCTGTATTGCAATTGTCAATGCATTATAATTACATAGCGCATATTTTGCACACTTAATCTCATCATCATATTGCTTTTGTCAAATGATATAAAGCTTTCCAATAGAATATGTTCATTGGTGGCGTTTCAGTTGCCATTGATCAATGCAAGCTCATCAATCCACCCATGCCTTGAATTTGTCCTTGCAATATAATCATCCACGGCAGCACTGATGTCTGCATCATCATATAGAATATTTCTGAAGAGTTCAGCAGTATCACTGAATAAAGCTGCATTCAGTTCTTCAACTTCAATCCTGATTCTGTCAAATGGTACATAGTATGACAAACTGCTTCCAAAATTTGCAGAGAGCTCTTCCTTGATTCGATTGTCTTCTTCATATCTTACCTTGATTTTCTCTGCAACTATATGATTGTCACCGGGATATACAGGCTTAATTTCATTGATTCCGCCTATGTTGACATAAATGTCAATGTCAGCTCTGTTCAGTGTATCCATATAATCCCCCAACAGGGAATAATAGGTAATCCTATCCTCATAATTCTTATTTTCAAAACCATAGACCAGATCAACATATCCATCTGTATTGCCGACAGCCAGGTCAAGGAAATCCGCAAGCTTATCCTTTGGATTTTCTGTGTCAGACATGACAGCAACGGCAAGGCACTGATATTTTTCAGGTATCAGATACCTTTCATTAAGCCCGGCTATATAAAATGAGTATGCATTGTTGCTGTATGTGCCGGTCGACTGCATGGAGTACATCGATGCAGTATTATAATCATCTTCAATACGATTCCACTCGATTATCAGATTTTCATCAAAAAGTAATTTGATGAATGTCATTGCTTCAACAAAGTTTTCTTTGTTCACAAAATTTTCAAACTTGTTGCTGTATGGATTGTACTGTATAGGTTCCCCTGGTGAACCATAGCAGCCAAAAGCTCTGAAAATATCATTAAAAGAGGAGATGACATATTCAGAACCTTCAAACAGATGAAATCTTCCATTAAGAATAAATTCAAACAGATATGTATCATTCACACCGTTCCCATCAAAATCCTCCCTTGCCACAACCTTTGCATATTCATAAAGTTCCTCGATTGTCCTGGGCACTTCAACTCCTGCAGCATCAAGCATATCCTTGTCAAAGATACGAAACCCCGAGAGTATATTGTCAGTCAGGGGGACAGCCCATGTATTTTCGGATGAATCTGAAAACGCATCCAGTGTTCCCATGCTTAAATTACCAAGGCCCGGTAGTCCGTCAATGAATGAATCAACAGGTCTAATTAGATGGGCATCCATTAGTTGATTGAGGATTTCGAAATCCGTAATATATATAAGTCCCTCTGTTTCATACTTTCTTACAAAATCCTCTATATCCATCTGTCCCTTGTTCCAAAATGCACCGCCGCTCTTAAGTCGGATATATTCCAGATCGATGTCATATCCATATTTATTATCCATGTAGTCTTCCCAGTCCGTGACATAGTAATCTTCGGGGATCTGCTCCCTTCTGGGATAGTATATTTTTATTGTCTTTTTTTCAGAGGAGTTTTGTTTATAGGTATCAAGGTTTCTTGTATTCGAGCAGCCTGATAATAACAAACCAATTACCAATAGAATTGAAAATATTTTTTTCATATGCCCCCTTTTGAAGAATTTTATATGCTTTACAGCAAGACTATTTCTTTTTCTCTTCAGTCAAACATAGTGCAGAGCTGCCAATCTGTATACATTCCTCAGAATCCGTTGTTCAATTTACACTTTTACCAATACAATTTCCTGGTTTTCGTCGTGAGTTCCCCTTGGATACACTTTAATTTCCATGCCCATACCAAGTTCATTCATATAGTTTATCAGGGTTGATATTTTTACATCCTTTCTGGATTCAAGTTTTGAAATACCGGATTGTGAAAATGATTTTATCTCATCCTGCCTGATTCCCTGCATTTTTCTGAGCTCTGAAAGCTTTATCAGGAAAATATCATGTGCAGCTTCACGTTTTGCCTGCTCTGTTTCCGCAATGCTTAGCTCACCTTCCAGTTTGCTTATATAATCCTCATATATCTTCATACTATTCACCTTCATCTGCAAAATAATTGCTATAAATATTATCTGCTGTTTTGATCATAGTGTTATAGAATCTTTTATTCCCCGACTTATTTCCACCTATAAGTAAAAGATCTCCCTGTTTCTATCAATCACATAGAATATCCGAATTTCCTGATTCAATGCACTTATTCTTAGTTCTTTCAAATTAGAAAAAAGGCTTCCATTTATTGAGTCCGCGTACGGTCGCCCGAGTTGCGGGCCAAACCTTTTCAGCAAATATAGTCGTGAAAGGATTTTTACCTTTATTTTTGTGTCAAGGATTTCTATCCAACAGTCGAATTCCTGAGTTGCATTTACTTTCCACATCTATATTACCACCATAAAATATGAAGTCAAGTGAATTTTTTCTCATGAATGATTCACCTGATTGACATTATATGACATATGTTGCCAGTTGACAATTATTGTTATTATATTATTACTCTGTTCAAAAACTTTTTCGCTATCCTCTGCAGCTCTATGAGTTTCCTGAAATTCTGCAAAGGCCTGTCTGTCATCTTATACATCGGTCTGAATGGTATTATGTGAAAAGGAATGTTTTTATCCACTGATGCAAGCCAGCTGCTCATCTTTTCCATTTCTTCTTCGGAGTCATTGAGCCCTGGAATTGATAGGTTCGTTATTTCGACATGGCACTTCTTTACTGCGGCTTTTATTGTTTCCTTGACAGGTTCAAGGTGTCCTCCACAGATATTTCGGTAAAACTCATCATTGAAAGCTTTCAGGTCTATGTTCATTGCATCAACATATTGTATGATCTCTTCAAGCGGCTCAGGATTGATATAGCCATTTGTAACCAGAACAACCTTCAACCCCAGTTCTTTCGCCAGCCTTGAAGTGTCAAGCACATATTCATACCAGATTATCGGTTCATTATATGTAAAGGCAATTCCGATATTGTTTTTAAGATTACCGGCTGCTTCACAGAGCTCCGAGGGACTCAGTTCCCGGACAGCCGGCATTTCCCTTGAAATATGATAATTCTGGCAGAATGAGCACTTGAAATTGCAGCCGAATGTTCCAACGGAAAGAATATGGCTTCCGGGCATGAAATAATCAAGGGGCTTTTTTTCGATTGGATCCAGTGCCAGGGATGATACCTTACCATAGGTCAGTGTTTCGAGAACTCCTCCTGTGTTTTTCCTGGCATTGCAAAGTCCCCTGGAACCATCATTCAACAGGCAGTTACTGGGGCACAGATTGCATCTGACCTTTTTACCACCGGCCTTTACATAGAACAATGCTTCCTTCATTTGAATCTCTCTACCTTGAATCTCTCCATTTCATATTTTTCATTATCGTGGATTCCCGCTTTCCTAAGAGCAATTTCCACCTGTTCCTCCACTGTATCTATCCCCTCAAGATTTGGAAGCAGCAATCCGCTTTTATATCCGCTTCGGACAATCACCCCATACTCAATTACATTCAACTCATCAATGGATTCAATGGGTTCAGGCTCATGAAGCAGGTCCACACTTATTTCCAGGTCGTCCAATTCCCACTCTTCTATGGGATTGAACCTTGGATCCCTTGTAGCTGCACTTATGGCGTTGTTTATAATTTCTTTTTCAACGCATGATGCAGTAGGTGATATGGTTCCTATGCAGCCCCTCAGACTTCCGTGTTTCTTGATGGATACAAAGACGCCTTTCTTCATTTCACTTTTTTTGTCCGGGTTGATTACATATCCGTACTTTACATATTCCTCGATGGTTCTTCTTGCCAGTTTTACATATTCCGATTCATTCTTACCCGCCTCGGTCTTCGCTTCAGCCATACGCCTTATATATTTGTCCATGCTGCTTATTGCTCCGGGACCTTCGTCAACTATTGAAGCAGTCAAGTACCCTACCCCGAAAGGACCCTCATATGAATGGACTGTCTGGCTGGTCCGCCTGTTTTCATATATGCCCAGTAGTATGGTGATGGATCGGTGCCCGCACTCACCTGCATTGTTCTGTATCTTTTCGTCAATGGCCAGGAACTCGGAAAAATCACCTTTTCGCAATGCATCTGCAACCATTTTGTCATATACGGGACCATCAGCATTGAAGTCATAGGGTCCGTCATCCTTAAGTCTATGGGACAGGTCGGAACTCGCTATGACAACAGCTTTTCTTCCTGTCTTTTCAATTGCTTCCCTGAGTGCAATTCCGCAATTATATAATTTCTCCGGACCCAGGGTTCCATAGGTAAGGTGTATGAGTTTGAATTCCTCAAGCCTTTCATTTATGAAATAAAGGGGGACCAGAACACCGTGGTCAAGTTCCTTGTCCAGGTGATAGTGGTGTGATGAGTTCCGGTCATTTATGACTACCTCAATGGAAGCGGCATCAAGTCTTTCACAGAATTCTTCCATCAATTCAATATCGTTCTGATATGAAAACTCCATGTCATTTCGCCCGAATCTACCGAGATTCCCCACCAGTGTCTTTCCTGCATTTATACACACGGCATCCCTGAAGACCGGACCATGGGGTGTAATTACGACAATTGTCCCGGGTTCCTCGGCCTCTATTTCACGTGCTATCTTTCTACAGCCCTCTATGGTTGCAGAAGCCTTCTTCTCCTCGCCTCTTCCTATTTCAGGAAGTATGATCGGAGGATGGGGCATTATATATCCGTTTATCCTATGGTCCATATAATCCTCCCGACAAAAAAAGCCCCGCAGGGCTTTTTCAGTATTTCATCAGTTTCTCTGTTTTTCCACTCTTCATTGCCTTTACCGTGGCATCAAGCAGGTTCATGATCTCAAGGGTATCCTCAAACCCGACAGGAGCCGGCCCTCCCTTGAAGAACCTGACTATTCTTTCAAGCAAGCCCTTGTATGCGTATGTCATATCTGCAATGAATACCCTCTTGTCATCATTGCTCCTTACAGAACCACCATAAACAAAAGCTCCTTCTGCCAGTTCAACGACGCCTCTTCTTCCATCCTTGTATCTGACTACGGTGACAACACCTTTGTCATCATTGACGACCGAGACTTCCTCAGCTCCACATCCCATCATTCTTTGAAGCATTTCAAATGCATGGACCCCATACCAAATGACTGATTCACCGGCCGCTGCTATACCAAGTGGTCCAAAGACACTTGCACACTGTATGTCACTGACTGAATCAACAGCCTGCTCCATGTTCTGGATGAATCTCAGGGATGACGCGGAGAACATCCTTGCATCATACTTTTCAACGAGCCTTTTGATTTCCAGGCCATTTTCCATGGTATCAGCAAGGGGCTTGTCAAGAAACATCGGGAGCCCCAGTTTTGCTGCTCTTTCAAAATATTCCACATGGAGTGTCGGATCGTTGACTTCAAGCAACAGAGCTTCTGCTCCTTCAACTGCCTTGTCAAAATCCTCATATACCTTTACTCCCCACTGTTCAAGCTGGGCTGTTCTTTCGTCAAGCCCCTTCTTGTCCTGGAAAGGCGTTTCAAACCTCATGCAGCTGATTATCTCAAGGCCTTCCACCTTCTGGCTGCTTTCACACTCCGGGGCCTGTGTCCTCATTGTAAATTGAATTGAATGACTGGTGTCCAGACCGATTATTGCTGTCTTGATTTTTTTCATCGTTTTTCCTCCCCATCAGATGAAATCAGTTTACCACCGGCACAGGTGTCTTTCAATAGAATGAAACCGAATTTGTAGTATACTTCTATCAGAAAGGAAAATACGCACATGACTCTGACAATAATCTCCCTTGCATTGATTCCGGTAATAATCCTGGTTGTTATGCTTGTCTATACTGACAGGCATAACAGGGAACCTGCAGGCCTCCTTGCGAAGGTTTTCTTATTTGGTCTGCTTGCCTCCGTTCCTGTCCTGATCATACAGGTAATACTGAACTCCGTAAGTGCTGCCACAGGTATATACGGGATTATATTCCAGTCATTCATTGTTGCCGGACTCACGGAAGAATTTATGAAGAGGCAGGTTGTCCTGAGATTTGCATTCAGGAATCCTGCCTTTGATGAGAAGCTTGATGGAATCATCTACTGTGCGTTTGCTGCACTTGGTTTCGCAGCGATAGAAAATGTACTTTATCTTTTCAGCTATTACCCGACCACACCTTCCGTTGCACTTTACAGGGCGGCATTTTCCGTTCCTGCGCATATGCTTTTCGGTATTACGATGGGATACTATCTTTCTCTTTCGAAATATTGCAATAATCCGGTTCTGTGCAGAAAATACTTCAACCGCTCCCTTGTATATCCGGTCCTGATGCATGGGACTTTCAATTTTCTGCTCAGCATTAATCTGCCAATGCTACTGGCCTTTGTCCCATTCGTCATTTTCCTATGGATATACAATATGAAAAAACTCAACAGATTCTATAAAGAATCAAGGGAGATGAGTCAGTAGGCAGCCGCAATCATTGCCATGTAATTTTCAAAGGGAACATATTCAGGGATACTGTTTCCTGAACCCAGTGCATATCCCTTTGGAGATGATTCAACCATCCTCCTGCTTCTTTCATGTACCTCGTCGGGTGTCGCCCTGCAGACGAAGTCGAGGTCTATGCCCCCAAGAACTGAAATTCTGTTCTTATACTTGGGGTAAAATTTCTCAACAGGCATTATATTGTCTTCATATGAATGTTTTGCATCATATCCTACATTGATTATGTCATCCATCAGGTTCTCGAGATTGCCGCAGGAATGAAGTATAGCAGGTTTTCCCGCTTCATGGATTACTTTTACTATTTCCCTGTGCCAGGGTATTACAAATTTTCTCATGTGTT
Source organism: Bacillota bacterium (assembly GCA_036743175.1). Taxonomy (GTDB): domain Bacteria; phylum Bacillota; class Clostridia; order DUPQ01; family DUPQ01; genus JAFGQE01. The sequence goes on from DAINQB010000002.1 coordinate 76,528, forward strand.
CAAGCGACATCATCGGCTGAGTGTTGAATCCCCAGTCATCATTTGAGATTACTGCGGCAACATCCTCTCTGGGAGAAACAATCCTATAATAGTCCACAAGGGTTTGTCCGACTTTTTCAAATATATCATGTACCAGGGTTTCATCATCGTAGACTGCATAGCAGAGGTTGTCGTAACCCATCAGTGATATTACATTTTCCAATACCCCTCCGGGTCCATAGGGTATTATCTTCATTCCGGCCGGCAGTCTCTGTCCGACATAATCAAGTCTTCCATAGTCAAAGCCACCGGCCACCGGCCAGTTGAATGCATCAAATGAATTCCTGTCCTTTACAACAACCGCATCATTGAGTGATTTGGTCTTGATGCTGTGGGGATCGTTTGGATTGAATACCAAATCACAGGCCAGGATGGTTATATAGTCATAGCCTGCGGTTTCATAGGCCAGGGTTCTTTCCATATAGTATTCATTGATATCATTGAACTGCAACCGGTCTTTCTGAAGCAGGAATGCATACAGGGGGTCGTTCAAAAAGAACTCAAAGAGAGTTGGTCTTGACAGCGCACCTCCTTCAAGAACCTTAAGGAGGTTCCTGTAATCCGGTCTTCTGTTTATTCTTCTGACATCATATTTCATAAATGAATACAAAAAAAGAGCCTTCGTTATGAAAGCTCTTCATCAGTCAATCCTTAAAAAATCCTTGATATGAATTTAATCAAATCATTGTCACATGCGTTCTCAACAAAGTTCTCATCATCGGTATCATAAGCAAACAATACTATTGTGTAACCAAGTGTGATGAGTCCTTCCCAATAATGCATGCAATCCTTCTTTGAAAACTTGGTTTTCTTGATGAATTTCGCCAAGCCGTTGAGGTCTGCGCATGAAGCTATAACGCCATCAAAGAAATCCTTGTATGCCGAAGCTTCCTTGGGCATCAGCTTCTTACCTTCAGTTATAACTTTAACTGTATTATCATAATCTTTGACTGCTACAACATATCTATTCTTTTTCTTTGCCATTGGAAATCCCCCAATCAAGTTGTTTTATTCTATAACATTATAACATACTGTGTATTTCTTTCCATATCTATTTATCTAAAATTTCCACTGCCTTTTTGTGGAAAGTATACATACCCGGCAGTTACAGGTATATTTTCAGCCGCACTTTGAATAACCGCAGTTTCTGCATATGATACAACCGCCCTCGTGTTCAACGGAACTTCCGCACTCGGGACACGCAATTGCACCTTCAATGAACTCTTCTGTCTGCGTTTCGCCAACGGTCAGATCCACTTCATCGACAATATCACTGCGATTCATCCGGTCAACCTTCTCTATGAGCCTGCCGATGGCATCAGGGCACGAAAGTACCTTCATGTCCTTTTGTTTTATGGTAGACGGACATCTGATTCCTTTCAACTGCTCTACTATTGCCTTGGTGTCAACACCGGATCGAAGTGCAATTGATACAAGCCTGCTGGTTGCCTCAGACTGGGAAGGACACCCCCCGTTCCTGCCTGTATTGGTGAAAACTTCACAGATCTTTCCGTTTTCATCATAATTGACTGTTATGTAAAGGTTTCCGCAACCAATCTTCACTTTCTGGGTAAATCCTGTTGTAACCTCCGGCCTCTCCCTTGGAGTCAGTTTTTTCCCTGTTTCCCGTGCATTCCCGACTCCGCTGATGTTGAGTACCTGATACTCCCTGCTTCCGTCACGATAAAGGGTTACCCCTTTGCAACCAAGTGAATACGCCTTCATGAACACTTCACTTACATCATCAATGGTCGCCTCATTTCTAAGGTTCACGGTCTTTGAAACTGCGTTATCCGTATACTCCTGGAACACTGCCTGCATCTTGATATGCCATTCAGGGCTTATGTCATGGGCAGTAACGAATATCCTTTTGGTTTCATCGTCGATTTCATCCATATCGGCGACAGTCCCTTTCAAGGCAATGTCCCTTATTAGACCGGGTGAGTAAAGGTTTGTCTTTCTAAGATGATCTTCAAGCACGGAATTTGCTTCAACCATCTCATCACCATCCATTGTGTTCCTAATATAGGACAGTCCAAAGACAGGTTCAACCCCGCTTGATACTCCCGCAATGATACTAAGCGTTCCTGTCGGAGCAATTGTTGTCGTCGTTGCATTTCTAATAAGTATGTCCTGGTCCTTGAATATACTCTTTTCGTAATATGGAAAAACACCTTTTATCTGTGCCAGGTTCATGGATGCCCTCTTTGATTCTCCATCCAGGAATTTCATAAGGTTTCTTCCCAGCTCAAGAGCTTCCTGTGAATCATATGCAATCTGCATTGTAAGCAAGGCATCAGCCCACCCCATGACTCCGAGTCCAATTTTCCTTGTGGAGCGGGTCCTTTCAGTTATCATCGGATGAGGATACATACTTACATCGATTACATTATCAAGGAAGTGTACTGCCTTTTTGATTGTGTCCCTTAGTTTTTCATAATCAAATGCCGTTTTATCCCCGTTCAGCATCTGCATGAGATTGATTGAACCAAGGTTGCACGACTCATATGGAAGAAGGGGCTGTTCTCCGCAGGGATTCGTGCTTTCGATGTCCCCTGCCCCGGGAACTGTATTTGTCCTGTTGATCCTGTCAAGGAATATTATTCCGGGTTCTCCGTTTTTCCATGCGTTGCTGACAATCAGGTTGAATATTTCCCTGGCATTCTCCCTTTTGACCACACGCCTGCTCTTGGGATGTATCAACTCATATTCCCCGTTGTTTTCAACTGCTTCCATGAACTCTTCAGTGACCCCGACACTGATATTGAAATTTGTAATTTCACTGTTATCCTGCTTGCAGGTTATGAACTCCCTGATGTCAGGATGGTCGACTCTGAGGATACCCATGTTTGCGCCTCTTCTTGTTCCACCCTGCTTAATTGCTTCCGTAGCGGAATTGAAAACCTTCATGAAACTTATGGGTCCGCTGGCAACCCCACTGGTTGATCTTACCATTGACCCTGCCGGCCTGATATTAGAAAAGCTGAAACCGGTACCTCCGCCGCTTTTGTGAATCAATGCAGCATTCTTTATAGCTTCAAATATTGCTTCCATTGAATCATCGATTGGAAGGACGAAGCATGCTGCAAGCTGTCCAAGGGGCGTACCGGCATTCAAAAGTGTAGGTGAATTTGGGAGAAACTCGAGTTTTGTCATCATTTGATAAAAGTCATTCTCGGTTTTGGCGACTTCATCACGACCGAAATATTTCAGATCTGCCTCGGCAATGGCATGGGCAACCCTCCTGAACATTTCATCGGGCGTTTCCATTATGTTGCCAAACTCATCCCTGGCAAGATATCTTTTTTCCAAAACTTTTACTGCATTTTCGGACAGAATCATGATTCCTCCACCTTGTTCCCTTTATGTGCTGTGTATAGTAAATTGTATCACCGGCAGTACATAAGTCAAATTTATCTACCATCCTAATAATTACCTGTCAGGAAAATATTTTCCTGACAGGTAATTATTTAGTCGGGTAAAAAAGGATGCCGGTTCTATATTCCGGCATCCCAATAGTGTTATGATCTGTGGCATTCAGATTTTTAATTACCGTCGGTTTCCCTGTCAACACCAGGGAATCTTCCACGCGGGCCACCAAACGAATCCATGTCACAGCCTGCAAAGGGAACTCTTCCACCCATCATGAACCCTGCGGTTCCTTCAGGCAGTTCTCCATTATCAATTTTTTCCTGAACAAGTGCTTCATGGAAATCCCTTATCTCAACCATCGCCGCTTCCAGGGCAGCTCTGGTCTCTTCATCTGCATCCCTGACAAGCAACCAGAATCCCATCGGTCTGTCATCCAATGCTTCCACTTCTTCCTGGGTAATGTAGCCTTCGATTACAAGTCCTGCGACCACTTCATCAACCTTGGCTTCCATAGCTTCGTGTATTTCTTCTGCAACAGCCCTTGCCTGTGCTAATGCTTCCTCATCAAATTCAGGTCTGGTTCCTCGTGGAAGACCACCCATTCTGCCGGGGCTACAGAAACCATCTTCATCTCTGTCACCTTTTATTGCATCCCACACCTTGCTGAAGATACCCGCTTCATCTGCAGTTATTGTTCCATCTTCTACCTTTTCTTCGAGAACTCTGCTGAAGGGATTAACCCACTGTCCGTCTGCAGTTGCGGCAAGCGCGATTGAACCTCCCAATGCAAATACTGCTATCAATGAAATTATAATAATTACTTTTTTCTTCATAAAAACCTCCTTATACGAATACTATATATATCATTTGTGGAGATTTTATGCAGATTACAGATATTTTTTGGGGAAAGTTATGGTAATCCTGGATCCTTCACCTTTCTTGCTTTCCACCTTGATGTCCCCGCCATGGGCTCCCATTACAGCCTTGGCTATGGACAACCCTATACCGGCTCCTCCGGTCTCCCTGCTCCTGGATTCATCTCCCCTGTAGAATCTGTTGAATATAAACGGCAGATCCTTTTCATCTATTCCAATACCTGTGTCTTCCACTACGCAAACCGATTCATTTGGCCGGTCATAAAGACCAATCGTTATTGTCCCCCCTGTGTCTGTGTACTTGAATGCATTGGATAAGACATTTACAAATACCTGAAGCAGCCTGTCCTTGTTACCCGATATATGGCTGTCCGCTTCTATATTTTTTATGAAAGCAATATTCCTGTCATCTGCAACCGGTGCATAAACCATATAAAGGCTTTCGATTATTTCGGAAAGACTGACATCCTCAAATTTCATGTTCGCATAATCCGTTTCCAACAGTGTCAGGTCGGATAAATTGTTTACAAGACGTGTCAGTCTGTTGATCTGATCCAGCAGCACTGACATACGTTCATCGTCAGCCTTGTATATTCCATCCAGTATGGCTTCAATGTTGGTAGACAGAACCGCAATGGGTGTCTTTAGTTCGTGTACTATATCGTTGGACAAACGCTTTCTCATTTCCTCTTCGCGTTCCATCTGTCCTGCAAGCCTGTCAATGTCATCAGAGAGCTCCTTCAGCTCTCTTGCCCTGGAATCGGGCTTGGTCATTTTGTCAAATCTGTTCATTGCTATGTTGTTTACATTGTCCTTCAGCTGCATGATCGGTCTGTTGAATCTTCCGGAGAGCACGAATGCAGTGAATGTTGCAATCAGCATTGATATTACAAAGAGTACAGCATACATTATGTTGAGGGTTCTTACAAATTCAGCGTTACCGATGTCATAAAGAGGGTCCTTTGCCCTTCCTATTATCAATGTATAGTCACCGATGTTATATTCAAGATTGACATACTCCGGCGAAGTGCCATCATCAGATTCTGATTGTATGACATTGGATTTGAAAATAACATCATCATCCTTTGAAAAAAGAATGTTTACCTCCTGCTGCCTGGACAGCATACCAAGGACCATGGGATATGCATTCTGCGGGAAGTCTTCATCCAGAACCATGACCTCAACGACCTCCACTATTCTTTCATTCCTTTCAATATTGGATGCCTTTATAAACTCACGGAAGAATATCGAGGCACCGAAATTGGATACAAGTGTTGTAAGCAACAGCACTATCGCAACTGTTACAATGAAATATCTTGCAAACAATTTGTTCAGACTGGTCATTGTTCCTCCACGTATTTGTATCCAACACCAAATACAGTCCTTATGAACTCAGGTCTAGAAGGATCTGTTTCCACCTTCTGCCTTATGTTCTTTATATGGGAATCTATGGTTCTGCTCATTCCTTCATACTCATAACCAAGGGCATAAGTGATAAGCTGTTCCCGTGTATATGTCCTTCCCGGATTCCTGTACATGGTTGAAAGAATCTTGAACTCAATGGGAGTAAGGTCAATGGCCCTTCCCTCTTTTTTTACAGTGTAAAGGTTCTCATCAATCTCAATTCTTTTAGATGTATGTCTTTCTGGTGACTGGGATGTGCCTGCCCTTCTGAATATTGCCTTAACCCTGGCAACAAGTTCCTTGGGACTGAATGGTTTGGTCATATAATCATCAGCTCCCATTTCAAGTCCGCTTATTTTTGAGTCCTCACCGCTTTTTGACGTCAGCATGATTATTGGAGTGTTATGGTTTTCCCGTATTACATTGCATACCTTCTCACCCGGTATGTCGGGGAGCATCAGATCAAGTACAACAAGATCCGGCTTTTCATCATGAAAAACCTTGACGGCAGTAACCCCGTCACCTGCCTGGAGAACCTTGAAACCTTCTTTTTCAAGATAAAGGGAAGCAACTTCCCTGAGTTCCCTCTCATCATCTACCACTAGTATCTTGGTCATAACATCACAACTTCCTGTTTGCATCCACTGTTATTTTATCACTTGAATGAGGAATTTTTCAGTCCTAATCATAGAACAGGCTTCTTGCTTCTGATGACTTCCCTCACATTATCTTCATACTGACAGTAAAGCCTTCCCTTTTGATCAAATTCAAGGAGATTGACCAGTTTTTCCTCCAGCTGTTCGAATATCATTTCATCGGGGTCAAAACTGAACAGCTTATTGGCTGTGACTATATAATACAGCCTGCCCGGACCTTTTCTTATAAACGAGACTTCCCATTTATAATCCTTTGACCTATTGAACTCAGCTAGTTTTTTCGTATATTCAACCGCTCCGGTTTGACTGTCCATTATGAAGAATGTGCTGTCTGCACAACCAAGCATCCTGCCGTCAGGCATCATGCAAAGTCCCCCTGCATTCTTGCAGCCCCTGACAGGCTCAACTTCGTAAATATATCTGTCATTTACTGTGTCAAAGGCAAAGACCGTACCGCTTTCATGCTTTGTATAACTGCCCAGTCCACCGCATACGGTTGTACCTCCGTAAAGAATTCCATCTTTGAATTCAAAGGAAACGATGCTTCTGGAATCCGAAAAGTCCTTTCTTACTGTATGTTCCTCACTGTTGATATCATAAACGGTAAGGGCTCCCTGCACATCCCCATAGTTGGGAATTGTTCCGATGTACAGTTTTTCATCGAAGACCTTCAGTGCAAAGGGCCTGTCCTGGTTTGCAGAGGTTTTCAAGTTGAATAGTTCCCTGGGATTACCCGGCATATCCCATGGTTCAGCGGGATCAAATTCATATATATATGCTCCGGGATATTTGCCGAAGTATACTTTTCCACAACCCGATGTTATGCCCTCACTCTGTCCGACTCCGTCATATTGGACTCCCGTATCAGTCTCAGGGTCATAGATACAGATTCCACCACGAAGATATCCGCTGGCGTATATTTTACCTGACTCATGAAGATGAAGCTGTCGGATTTCGATTGATTTCCTCGGGATCTCAACATCAATAACTGATTTTTCATCAGTCCTTGAATTGTAAAGGTATATATAGCCTTCGAAACTGCTCACAAGTATAGATTCACCATCTGAATAAGGCCATATCCCCATTATCACATCATCAAGATTGCTTATGAAATGATAAATTTGACGGTTTTCAGGGTCCACGGCATATCCGCCGTTCCTGCTTCCAATGATGAGCCTGTTCAGGTCAACACCCTTCGGAAGTATTTCCTCATGCTCACCAGGACATTTTATCCTGTCAACGATTTCACCGCTGTCCAGGTCAATGGCAATCATTTCCGATGAAAGGGACATATACGTATAAAGGGAATTATCGTGGAATCCAAATATTCTTGCAAAAGGCTCACGGCTGTATTCCAAAGGGAATATGTCTTTTACCGGACCTTCACCCTCCCTGTATTCAATTATATGACTATGGGATGATATGCTGGTATAGATGCTTTTACGCTCACGGTTATAAAGGACCAGCCTGACATAGTCTTCAGTCGGAACAATCTTTTCATCATAAAAGTCCAGACATTCATTGTTACCATTGTATTTGAATACAGCACAGTTGGGCCATGTGCCACCATAGACATTGTTTTCATCATCTGCATCCAGGCTGAATATGAACTTTGCATTGGGCATGCTTTCAAAAAGGGTTTCGATTTTCTCTTCTACCGGGTTGAATCTATACAGCCCGCCATTGACATAAGATCCAAAATAAATCCTGCCGTCGCTGGCTTCGCAGACACCCCATGATCCCGTAGCTCCAGGAGCATCCCCCCTGAACAGAATCTCTTTTCTATCCAGGCTTATGACCACGAAGGTCGCACACTCACCCTCAGCCAGAACACCATAGATTCTGTTATCACCCTTGTATACAGAATAACAGACTCCCTGCATCAGGGTTTTCCTTACATTTACTGCCGTCTTTTCAAATTCAATCATCACTCCGCCTTCCGATAATCACCTCTCAGGAAAATATTTTCCTGAGAGGAGAATATTTTCCTCTGAGGTGAATATTCTCCTCTGATGTAATTATTCCGAAAAAAACAACCCCGGTTTCCCGGGGTTCTGGTTATCGCTGTACTCGTCCGGAACCGTCTCCGCCCATCAGGCTTACTACATCCTTGACGGATACCCTGTTGAAGTCCCCCGAAATAGTATGCTTCAGGCAGCTGGCTGCCACTGCAAACTCAAGGGCATCCTGAGGATCTTCATATTTTCTCAATCCGTAGATCAATCCACCGGCAAATGAATCACCACCGCCGACACGGTCTATGATATGGGTCATATCGTACTTCTTGCTGAGATAGAACTTTTTACCGTCGTTCAGACAAGCACTCCAGCCGTTGTGATCTGCACTCTTGCTTTCCCTCAGGGTTATTGCCATGTACTTAAGTGACGGATATTCCGCCATGACCTTATTGGAAAGAGCCTTATACTTTGAAGTATCAAGATGTCCGCCTTCTACATCAGCATCAATGCTTATACCGAGTGATTTCTGACAATCCTCCTCATTTGCAATGCCAACATTCACATATTTAACAAGTTCAGGCATCACTTCAGTGGCTTTTTTCCCATACTTCCAGAGTTTGTTCCTGAAGTTGAAATCACAGGATATGGTAATGCCTTTGTCAGCTGCTGCTTTTACAGACTCAAATGCCAGCTGTCTTGCAGAATCGCTTATTGCAGGCGTAATACCCGTGATATGGAACCAGTCAACTCCATCGAAGACTTCATCCCAGTCTATGTCACCTGGTTTTGCAAGTGAAACAGCTGAATACGAACGGTCATATATTACCTTGGAAGGCCTTTGTACAGAACCTGCCTCAAGATAATATATCCCGAGCCTGCCTTCGCCTGTTTTTATAAGTGAAACATCAACTCCAAAGCTCCGAAGCTCCCTTTTGCAGGCGTCCGCTATCTCATTGTCCGGCATGACCGTTACAAATGCCGCATCCATGCCAAAGTTTGCAAGGGAAACTGCCACATTGGCTTCTCCGCCGCCGAATGTCGCCTCAAACTTGGCACTTTGGAAGAATTTCTCTCTTTCCGGTGCCTTGAGCCTAAGCATTATCTCTCCGAAAGTCACCACTTTTTTCATAATGCCTCCCTCGCTTCCTTTATCTTTTTGAGAAATTCCTTTGCTGTAGCAGTAATTGCAGCATAATCACCTGTTTTAGCTCCTTTTGTAAGACTGCTTCCTGCTCCTACCGCAACCGCTCCGGCTTTGATCCATTCCTCGACGTTGTCAACTTCAACACCTCCCGTCGGCATCATCTGCGCCTGCGGGATGGGACCTTTTACTGATTTGATTATGGAAGGTCCGAAAAGATTACCGGGGAATATCTTGATTATGTCCGCTCCGGCTTCCATTGCTAGAATTATTTCATTTATGGTCATGGCTCCCGGCATTGACGGGACCTGATATCGATTGCATAACTTGATTGTTTCCAGATTAATATTCGGGCTTACGATATACTGTGCTCCTGAAAGTATTGCAATTCTTGCAGTCTCAGGATCAAGTACCGTTCCCGCACCCAGTATAATCTCACCGGACTGATACTTTGATGAAAGGTCCTCGATTATCTTATGGGCTCCCGGAACCGTGAAGGTTATTTCAATGGCAGCAACTCCGCCTTCTATGCAGGCATCGAATATCCTGTATGCTTTCTCTGCAGATTCCGCCCTCACAACCGCAACAAGGCCGTTGTCTGTGATTCTTGTAACCAGTTTTTGTCTGTTCATGATTCTTCCTTTCAATTACTCTTCAAAGTTATCTGCTTCCACCATTGCACACAGTGCATGATATATGGGCAGGTGATATTCCTGGACCCTGTAGGTTTCCGTTGCAGGAGCCTTTATGACAACCGTACAATTTTCCACCAATTTACCGCCTTTTTTGCCGGTAAGACCTATTGTCTTCATTCCGAATGCATTGGCCACCCTGGCCGCATTATTGACATTTGATGCATTGCCCGAAGTTGAAATGGCAACAAGTACATTGTTCGGGTTCCTGTATCCATAGACCTGCTGGGCATATACCATGTCAGGCTCAACGTCATTCATGAAGGCTGTGGCTATGGAAGTCTGGCTGACCAATGATACTGCCGGCAAGGTGCCCTGGAGGTTATTATATAAATATTCATCACCCAGCAAATCCTTGTCCGCCTCTGGAAGCGGTCTTTTCTTAAGAAAGCCTTTCATTAGTTCGCCGACAATATGCTCGCTGTCAGCTGCACTGCCACCGTTGCCGCATACAAGTACCATCCCTTTATTCCTGTAGCATTCCGCAATGATTTCAAATGCCGTCAGAATATCATCCCTGCATTCGGCCAGGGCGGGATTATCAAGAATAGTCTTTTCAAGTATCCTCATTGATTCTTTCATATTATAATTCCTTTGCCATTTCATAGGCTGCTATGGACAATGCCTCAAGGTCACCTATCTTTTCCCCCAGTGCGGCAGGAACCACCTTGCATACTTTCCTTGAGTGTACCAATGTTTCCCTTTCAATTACTTCCTTTGCATGGGGCCATAAAATATCGGTGCTTCTTGCAAAAATGCTTCCTATTGCTATTATCTCCGGGTTCAGGATATCTATGAAAATGGAGAGTGCCTTACCCAGATATTCTCCGCTGATTTTATATATTTCGAGGCCCAGTTCGTCCCCGGCCTCTGCTGCATCTCCAACAATCTTGGCAGTCAGACCATCAAGGTCATCAATGGATTTGCAAAATGACACCTTTCCCCCCATCTGAAGCTTCTCAAGCACCTTTGTCCTTGCTATCTGGACTATTCCTCCGCCACTGCAGAATCCCTCACAGGATCCCGCCTTTCCAAACCCAACGGGACCATTGTCAGCAAGCCTTACATGTCCCACTTCACCGGCCATATCGTTTGTTCCCGAGTAAAGTCTGCCGTCAAGTATAAGTCCTGCTCCAAAGCCTGTTCCAAAGGTAATGAACATTACATTGCGATAGCCTTTGCCGGCTCCGTAAAGCCACTCTGCAAGCGCGCCTGCATTGGCATCATTCTGAAGCTTGCTTCTTATGCCGAACCTCTTTTCAAATATATCCACTATCGGAATCTCATCCCATCCCAGAAGATTGGGAGGTGAAAGTATCATACCATTTCTGCTGTCGACAGGACCACCGCAGTTTATACCTATGCATGCAATATCATTGTTTTCAAGGTTATTACGTTCAAGCATTGCCTCGGTTTCAAAACAGAATCTTTCAATCACATCATAAGGAGTTCCTTCAGTGGGGAATTTCACCTTGTCAATTACAACAGGTTCCTTTTCAAGGAAATCCCTGTCATCCCCGGTTTTACCAAGGACGACCGCACATTTAGTTCCACCTATGTCAATTCCGACCAAATACATCAAAAGTACCCCTTCTTAAACAGCAATTAATATATATTAACACTATTTTTGTGTCAACTTCTTCCATTCATCCACAAGTGCCAGTGTATTCTTCCAGTTGAAGTGCTGCCTGATGCTGTTTGTAACCCCAAGGACAAAACGCTTCCCCTGGAATACCTCCATTGCATCCCTTACGGCCTTTCTTGTACTATCCTCATTGTCTGAGGCAAGGCACACCGGACTGCTGACCCCTGTCCATATCGCTGAAATATCTGAAAGTCCTTCCATGACATCCAGGTTTGAACAGTTTGAAAGTTCAGGTTCAAAACCCTCAACTATATCGAATCCGATTTCTGCAATATCACAAAGCAATGGCTTCATTCCAGTCACTACCCTATAGTACATGGGTCTTTTAAATTCCCTTGCCTTTGCCACTTCCCTCCTGGCAAACGGTGAAACCACATCCCTGTATATTGACGGTGAAAAGAAATTTGTCTGTTCATAACCACCAAACCTCTTGAACAAGTCTATGTCGTAATAGTCTGCAATCCTCATTCTTTCCTGGGTCATTTCATGTTCATATTCAGCAAGCATTGCAAATTCTTCGGGATAATCCATCGCAAACAGTACAAAGTTTTCCGCTCCCATGCAAAACATCAGGACGGCAAGGCCCTGTCCGACCGTCGCCCTTGTAAGCACCTGGTATCTGTCAGCAATATCAAAAAGCCTTCTGTTCTGCTTTTTTACCTTCTCAATATCATCCGTTGAAGGCGGATACCAGAGATATTTGAATGCCTTTATATCTTCAGGCCCCTTTACCAGTGGTTCATAATTGTTGCTCGCACAGTGATCATTTCCGGGGAACGGTATATCATCCCCATAAGGCCAGTCATGTGTTCTTCGAACCCCCTGACGTAAAATTCCTTCCGGAGTAATGTATTCCTTGAAAATCACCGGATACTTTTCACCCTCGACTTCTTCGGTCCACACCCTGGTTCTTACATCAGGCCAGGTGCCAAAATCAGGCAAAGCTATATCAATGACGGGTTCCGTACCAAGGTCCAGATAACACCTTACCCTGTCCTCAGGGTCAGAAAGATTGTAACCCTCTACTCGCAGAGCATTGTTGAAATATATGCTGCATGGAACATAGTCCTTTTCTTTTCCGGAAAAAGCCGCGAGCATTCTTTCCTTTGATGTCATCCTCATTGTTGTCCCCTTTCTATGCAATACATTTTACACCAACAGGATGTTTCTGTATCGATGATTACAAATCAAATTCTTGATTTTCCTGATTGATATGATAAAATAAGAACATATGTTCGGTGTATTATGAATAGAATGATTTTTCACATAGACTGCAATAATGCATTTCTGTCATGGGAGGCGGCATACCGGCTGACAAAGGGAGAAACCCTGGACATCAGGACAATACCGGCGGTCATCGGCGGAAACAGGGAAAAACGCAAGGGCATTGTTCTTGCAAGCTCTTATCCTGCAAAGAAATTCGGCATCCGTACCGGAATGTCACTGATGGAAGCCTGCAAACTGTGCCCGAACCTTGACATAAATCCTCCCGATTACGATCTTTATGTACAGTGTTCTGATGAACTTATGGCACTTCTTTCAAGATACACCCCCCTTGTTGAGCGTTACAGCATTGATGAGTGTTTTGCCGATGTCACCGGCTGCTTCACCGGTACGGCAAGGGATTTTGCAGACATGCTCAGGAATGAAGTCTCCTCAACCCTTGGTTTCACTGTAAACATCGGGGTCTCTGATTCCAAGCTGCTTGCCAAGACAGCCTCCGGATTCTCAAAACCCGACAAAACCCATGAACTCTATTCAAGCGAACTTGAGGAAAAATACTTTCCCCTTCCCATACACAAGCTTTTTATGATAGGCTTTCGCACCTGCATGAAGCTTTATAACCTTGGCTACAGAAAAATAGGTGATGTGGCCCATGAAGACCCGAAGCTCCTTAGAAAACATTTCAAACTGTTCGGTCTTCTCATATGGTCCAATGCAAACGGTGTGGATCATTCCCTCGTAAGACCATATGACGAACGCCCCAAGGGAATCGGAAACGGAATGACCCTTCCCGCAGATGCAGCGACACCTGATGACGCCTATCCTTTCATTCTTTCACTGTGTGAGATTTCATCCCAGAGACTTCGCGCTGCGGGCATGCAGGCCTACACCGTATCCCTTGGCATCAGAACCAGTGATTTCCGCTTCAACTCCCACCAGCGTAAACTGATATCCCCTACACAAAGCACCATGGAAATATATGGGATATGCAGGATGCTGTATAATGAGTTATGGGACGGGACACCGGCAAGAGGTCTTTCGGTCAGACTGGCGGATCTTGTACCCGGCGGCACCATACAGCTTGACATGCTTGGAAACCAGGAAGCACGCCAGCAGAAGATTGACAGTTGTATAGATGACATAAGGGGAAAATACGGCGACAGCTGCCTCATGAGGGCCAGCACAATAAATACGGGGGCTGAGCCGGTTGCGGTTACGACACATAAGAAATACCCGAAGATCAAACCGAACATATTGAACGGAGCATGACATGTGCGGAAGATATATTATTTTTACAAGTGAAGAATACAAGGAGATGAAGGCAATCCTAAAGGAAATAGCGAAGCATTACAAAACCGGCATAGGGACTTTTGCAGGCGGCGAGATTTTCCCTTCAACGGATGTTCCGGCTGTAGTGAATGTTCCCAATGGTACAGGTTACGGCATGCTGAAATGGGGAATGGAACTATATAACTCAAAGAAACTTATAATCAATGCAAGGGGTGAAAGCCTTGGGGAAAAGAGAATGTTCAGCCCATTGCTGGAAACAGGACGATGCCTGCTTCCCGCAAACGGATTCTTTGAGTGGAAGGACAAGGAAAAGTATTTCATCAAACCTGCGGACCTGCAGACTTTCTATATGGCGGGACTATATAACAGGGACGGCAGGGTGGTCATTGTAACGACTTCAGCAAATTCTGAAATGGAGCAGATACATGACAGGATGCCTGTCATTTTCAGCAAGGAAAACGGACGATTGTGGCTTGAGAAATATGATTCAGGTCTGCTTGTACCGTATCCCAATCCACTTGAAATTAAAAAGGCCGGATAATTCCGGCCTTTTCCTTGATTTTTATTCTGTCCGCAATGCAACTACCGGATCCTTTCTTGCCGCTATCCTGCTTGGTATCAGCCCTGCAACGAATGTCAGTCCAACGCTTATTGCAACAAGTCCCAGCGCCTTTGCCACCGGCAGTGCAGCGAAGCCTGATACTTCAATGACTCTTGATATTATCAGATTTATCGGCAATATGAGTACTGCTGTGGCAAGGATGCCAAAAACTCCGGAAGTAAATCCGATTATAATTGCTTCTGCTATGAACACACGGCTGATGTCTTTTTTCCTTGCTCCGATGCTTCGGAGGATTCCAATTTCTTTGGTTCTTTCAACAACGGACACATAGGTTATTATCCCTATCATGATCGATGAAACAATAAGTGAAATTGCAGCAAAGGCTGAAAGAATTACGGTTATCGTATTTATAAGGGACGATATAGTGCCTGAAATTGTTTCAGCAAGGTCAGAATATATTATTTTATCTTCGTCAGCACGGTCTGTATTGTAGGCATCAAGATATGCCTTTATATCATCCTTGTTGTCAAATGACACGGGGTAAATCTGAATGGCCGATGGTGTTGAATCTCCGCCTATCAGCTGCATGGTGTTCTGATATGTTGAATCCTCTGTGAAATCTCTTCCGGACAGTACACTTTTCAGTGGACTCTGGCGCTGTGCCTCAACTATCTTAGAATCAGAAGCATGTTCAAGAACCTGGTCTGTGAGCATTGTTGTATAACCTATTCCAGTGCTAAGGATTTCACTTGAAGCGGATTCCTTGACACGCATTATTCCAACTATTCTGATTGTCATTGATCTTTCGCTTTCGGCCATTTCAGTGAAATTGTTGCCTGCTGCAAAAAGTTCCCCATTGCTTACATAGTAATCATCATTGTCCACAACAATGAATTCTCTTCCAAGAAAATCCTCAAAACCGAACTCTGCCCCGTTGGATATGCCGAATTCTTCCAGAAAGTTCGTACTAACCCTGTTCTTCTTGTCAACAATCAGGACTACCTCATTGTACTCTTCCGGGTATCTGCTTCCTTCCCCCAGCAAATCATACTGGGATTCAATGAAATCCCTGTCACTTGGTATCTCATTGAAATTATTGTTCGTATTGAACATGGCAAAGGGACTTGAAGAAGACCTTGTTCCAACCTTTACATAGTCACCGCTTTCCGTTTTTGCAAGAAGTATTATTGATACCCGTCTTGAGTAAGATATGGAGTTATATAATGAATCATCCATCGCCCCAAGATAACCAAGGAACTCATCGGTAATGATATTTGTATGTGTCCGGGAATTTTCATCGGGGTCATAGGATAAAATTATCCCGTTATCCGGGAAATCAGAATCAGAATCTCCTCCCATGAAGTTTTCACTGTTCTGCCGTCTTGCTTCCATAATGTCCGTTGTTGTGCTGACATTTCGGTTTATTGTAATCGGAAATCCAGCCAGGGTATCACTTTGCATGGAATCCACGTAGATTGTCATTCCATTGCTTATGGCCAGAACCAGAGCTATGCCGATGATACCTATGCTTCCTGCAAAGGCAGTGATAATGGTCCTCATTTTTTTGCTTACCAGATTCCTGAAACTTGATTTCAGGGCAGTAAGGAATGACATTGATACTTTCTTGTTCCTTAGCTTTTCTATAAAAGAAACCTCATCATCCTTGCCATATATCCGGCTGTCATGTGTAATCGTGCCATCAAGAAGATTTATTATCCGGTCACTGTACTTTTCTGCAAGCTCCGTATTGTGGGTTACCATTATGACGAGTCTGTCCCTGCTGATTTTTTTCAATATGTCAAGGATTGCAATACTGGTCTTGGAATCAATTGCTCCCGTTGGTTCGTCTGCCAGAAGAATCTTGGGCTTGTTCACAAGGGCCCTGGCTATGGCCACCCTTTGCATCTGACCACCGGACAGCTGGTTTGGTCTTTTATGCAACTGGTCTGCAAGACCAACATCCGATAGTACTTCGATTGCCCTCTTCTTTCTTTCGGCGGCACCAACTCCTGACAGGGTCATTGCTATTTCAACATTGTTCAATACTGAAAGATGTGATATGAGATTGTAATTCTGGAAAACGAAGCCTATTGTTGCATTCCTGTATGAATCCCACTCACTTTCCTTGAAATCCTTCGTTGATTTGTCATCGAGGATCAGATCCCCGGAGTCATATCTGTCAAGGCCTCCGATTATATTGAGCATCGTAGTCTTGCCACAGCCTGAAGGTCCAAGTACGGAAACAAATTCATTTTTCCTGAATTCCAGGTTAATATTTCTAAGGGCATGGGTTACCGTATCGCCCACCCTGTAGTCCTTTGATATGTTTGTTAATTTAAGCATTTTTACTCCGTTATAATCAATTATTCATTTTATGATACCCTTGTCAGTACTTATCATACCCAAATACTTTTTTGAGCCATGGTACTGCATGATATTCCTTGAAAAAGTGGTTCTTCACATCCACGTTCGCATACTCATAGTATTCATCCATTGTCAGATCGTCCGGTATATCTTTATATTCATGCAGTCTGTCTGATGCATTTCTGTACTTTCTGTAGTAGTGAATCCCGAGGTTGCCGGAAGCATTGTCAGTTTCATAGCTCTGCCGTATTCTGTAAAGGTCGGATGTTACTCCCCCCTCTGTCAGCAACAATGGCTTTGGTGAGTTTGCAGCAAGCAAATCGACATAGGTGAACCATTCAAACATATCAGGAATTTCATGCCAGTATCCTCCGATTGGCTGGTCTTTTCTCAGTGATATCTTACGTTTAAGCCTGTTTCCTGAAAAATCGTTGTATATAACGGCTTTTATGTCATCTGAAATAATCCCGAGATATGCTGCAGCCTCTGCACCAAGGGAATGGGAACTTACTGCAATCTGCTCTGGATTTATATAACGCTGTTTCTTCATCCACTCAATGATACAAAGTTTCTGATGGACTGATATACCTACATAGTTTCTTCCCATCATAAGCATCCTGGCCGAGAAATCACCCCGGTCATTCCATATGTCATCTTCATCATTCTTAAGTTCCCCTACTCCCGGGTTTTCAAGGGCAACGGCCGTAAAGCCTGCCTGAACGAAATGCCATGCCATCCTGTTGTGATATAGATGTTTGTTGGTTGAGGGTTTTCCATCAAGTTCCGGTTCATTTGCCAGAAGTTCCTTTGTCCCTGACGAACCGGCAATGCAAATGACAGCGGGGCTGCTGTTACCTGCAGCAATGGAATCAGGAATGAGAATTAAAAATGGTACCGCCGAGTATGGTTCGGGATAAATGATATGCTTCTCAATTCTATATCCATTTCTTTGTTCTGACCAAATTAAATCTGCATTTCCCGACATGTCGCCATTGTCCGGGAACTTCATCAATTCATTTGCTTTTTCCCTGACAGCCTGCTTCCATCTGAAACGCTGTTCTCCGATATATTCAGGCTTATATCCAAGCTTTTGTTCAAGATGCCTGTAATACTCATTCAGAAATCTTTCCGTTTTAATATGACTATTCTTATTTATATCCATGCATCAATTGTACCACGCCGGTCACCTTATCCGTGGGATGATGTGACCGCTAAAAGAAAGCCGCCCTGGTGGGCGGCGAATATTAAAAAGAGGGAAGAAGTTTTTGAGATTATTTAATCTCGGGAATGCATTCAAACCCTTTTGCAAGCATTTCGTCAGTGTAATCAACATCCGTAAGTTTTCCACTGTTATATGCTTCATAAGCGGTCAGGTCAAAGTGTCCGTGTCCGCTGAGACAGAACAGGATGGTCCTGTCATCGCCTTTTTCCTTTGCTTCAAGAGCTTCATCAATTGCTGCCCTGATTGCATGTGCTGATTCGGGTGCGGGAAGTATTCCTTCTGCCCTTGCAAACTGAATTGCAGCATCGAACGTCTCAGTCTGATGAACAGCCTTTGCATCGATTACTCCATCGGCTACAAGCTTGCTGAGCAACGGAGAGTCTCCATGATATCTGAGTCCACCGGCATGTATTCCGGGAGGCATGAAATCGTGTCCAAGGGTATACATCATTGTTAATGGTGTGAACTTACCGGTATCACCGAAGTCATAGGTGAACTTACCTTTTGTAAGTGTCGGGCAGGCCGTAGGTTCAACTGCCGTAAATCTTGTGTTCTTCTTGCCATCCAGTACTTCTTTTACAAATGGGAAGGCTATTCCGGAATAGTTTGAACCGCCGCCGCAGCATCCGATAACAACATCTGGATAATCACCGATCTTTTCGAACTGCTTCATTGCTTCCTGTCCGATGATTGTCTGATGCAGTATTACGTGATTAAGAACGCTTCCAAGTGCATAGTTGGTGTCTTCATGGGTTGCAGCATCTTCAACTGCCTCGCTGATGGCAATACCAAGGCTTCCAAGATTGCCGGGGTCTGCTTCAAGTATTGCTCTTCCGGTATTTGTGTCCATGCTTGGGCTCGGGGTTACCTTTGCTCCGAATGTTTCCATTATTGACTTTCTGTATGGTTTCTGGTCATAGCTTACCTTGACCATGTAAACCTTGCATTCAATGTCAAACATCTGAGCGGCAATACTGAGTGCTGTACCCCACTGACCTGCTCCGGTCTCGGTTGCTATTCTTTTTATGCCTTCGGCCTTGTTGTAATAAACCTGTGGTATAGCCGTATTGAGCTTGTGGCTTCCTGAAGGAGTTACTCCTTCATATTTGTAATAGATCTTTGCTGTGGTACCAAGTGCTTTTTCGAGTTCATATGCCCTGCAAAGAGGCGTAGCCCTGAATGACTTATACTTCTCCTGAACTTCCTCAGGTATATCAATATACCTTTCCTGGGACACTTCCTGTGCAATCAGTCCCATCGGAAATATCGGGGTAAGGTCTGCAGGACCCACCAGTTCCTGTGTCTGCGGATTAAGGTATGGCTTCAGATCCTTCAGGTCAGCCTGAATGTTATACCATTGTTTTGGCAGTTCACTTTCGTCCAAATAAGTTTTGTAAGGAATTTTCTTACTCATGCTAATCTCTCCTATTCTATACTATACTGTTGTCAGCCTTATCGGAATCAAGGTTCCGCCTCGACTGAACTTGTTGACATTATACACAACCTGTATTCCATGTGCAAGTACTAAATTTTCAGGACTTCTCCGGGGTAATGTACTATTCTTCTGTTATCATCCCCTTTTGACAACAAGTATCCTGCAGTTTTTTTACCATTGTTATGGATCCAAGTGAACTCATTGTCCATGCACAGAACCTCAAGGTTGAAATCATCAAGAGGACCATCAGGTATTATGGCAAAATTAACTTCATGGATAACTGAACTCCTGCCGCATAAATCATAGCTGCATTCTATCCGGTTTGCTGTGATTCTTGTTGTTCCATGGAAGATATCCACACGTTTGGAAAGCCTGCCGGGATTTTCATTGACCCGGTGGTATTCATTACCCAGGTTCGCCGAAACCCTTGTGCCGCCATGACGAATCACCATGCACCCATTGTTCTCAAAGGTAATTGCAGTATCACTGAACTTTTCAGCGGTTTCTTCCTTAGTTGAATTCGGAAGCATTACCATTGCAAACAATCCGTTACTTTCCCCGCTTCTCATCAGTCCGGTTCTGCCTCTGTTGCAAACCAGAATGTTCTCAAGTCCCTTCCATTTGGGATATTCATGCATGTTTATATATCGGACACCACTACTGCCGTAAAGCAGATAGCCCATTCTTCCATCCACATTGATATAGTCAACGTCGTTTATATCATATATTTCATTCTTTCCATCATAGGATGCCCTGAACTCTTCCTCGTGTTCGTTGAACCAAACCTTCCGGAATCCTTTTGCCAGACTTCCCAGTTCCCTGAAATTTTCATTTCCAATACTTATTCTTCCCGTTTCAAATACAGCAAGTTCCGTTTCCTTCAAGGCTGTGACTTTTTCAATATATACAGAATCCCCGGAAGGAAGTGCACTGAATGAGACTGATTGCCTTAAGTCACCACCTGCCCTTGGTATATCTGCATATATGGAAAATCCTTTTTTGTATTCATTGATGCTAAGATTCTCAGTCTCAATCCCAAGGTCCTTCCAGTTGATCTTTTTCTTTGCAAAATACTCATCATCTGCCCTGACTTTTCTTAGTACTCCTGTCAGACCAGTGAAATCCGATGTTATATCCCACATACCGCCGGATGGTATTGAAAGTCCCATGACACTGCATCTTGTTGTAAATGATGTAAAGGAATCCATGGTTCTATGAATATAAATGCCGCCATATGGATAGAAGTGATTGCCGCTTAATTTTCCGGCAACTTCATCTTTGGATGAAGCCTTTACACCGTTTCCTTTAGTAAGGTGCAAAAGATATGACAGGATGACCGTCCTTACCATGCCACCTTCCATGTCAAAGGCACTCTGTGAGCCCGGTGTTACCGCAAGATCCTTACCGTTTTTTTCCAGCAATGCACCTATTCCTGTACTGTCCTGCCGTCCCTCGGTTATTGAAAGGCATTGCTCCTCAAAATATGCAGCATCCGGGTCATTGAAAAGCAGATTCATTGATGCATGCATGAAGAGTTTGTTTGCATGTCTGTGATAAAACCAATCCTGTCCCTGTACCGGTATTGGATTTCCATCCATTCCACAGGTGGGTTTTATTGCCTTTTCATACAAATTCCTGATGTTGTAAAATGCACTTTCCGGAGGTTCACTGCCCCCGAGAAGCCAGAAAACCACAGATGACATCTTCAGAATGATTCCTGCAGACATATAATCCGGATGAACATAGCCATGGTTCTCAGTAGTGAAATCAGGATGGAATGTCACGGATGATACCCCATAGGTCTTCCCGTCATGGACAATTCCGCCTCTGCTTTGGTATGTTACCTTGTCCCACTCCTTTTCAAGCTTGTCCTTGAAAGTAACTGCACTGTTCAATGTCCATTTTATATATCCATCGAGCCACGCCGCTGAATTTTGATGTCCGGGGAACATATAGAGTGCCGGTGATATTCCAAGGGCAGTCCAGGCATTCTCTTCACATTGGGTGTCATTGTATACACCTGTACCCGGAGTCATTCCTGAATATTCATCCGCATATGATACAACAAGCCTTTCAACCATATCCCTGGTCTCATCATCAAGGTCTTTCCAGAGCAACCATGACGCAAGCCCTATGAAGGAAGCACCCACTCCCGTCTGGGAATCCCTGAAGAAGTTGTTATATATGAACCCCCACTTTTTACCGCTGTACATCTCATGATGACTAATATCGCGTACGCAATCCTCCGGTCCCGTTGTATGTGTGAAGCACAGGTATCTTATGGTTGCGATGGCACGCATTTTCATCTCCTGCCTGGTTATTCCGGCAAGCTTCTCGTCATAATCCCCAAGGGATGCAAGGATTGACGCAACAAGGGCTGAGGAAGCACTCTCCATCTCATAAACATATGCTCCTCCGAAGTAGTGCCCGCAATTCTCCCTTACGGCCCAGGTTTTATAATGGCTGTTTGCAAAACCAGCCCATTTTAAAAGAACCTTGTAAAGGCGTCTTGAAATATCACTTTCGGCCAATGATTCCCACTTTATTTCAGGAATCATCATGTTGTTAATTCCGCTCATCACCAGCTGCCGCCTCCTCCGCCTCCGGCTCCTCCACCTGAAAAACCACCACCTGAAAATCCGCTTCCGGAACCCGAGGATTTTGCCACAGTCATTACGTGCCCTGTTCTTCCTATGCAGCGAAGCAAAGCGCTGGCAGTAAATACATTACCGACAGTAATGTCCTCGGAAGTTCTGTAATAGCTTGGAGGAGCCATTGTAATCCTGTTGAATTTACCTGCCCACTTTTTCTCAAGACCAAGAACAATTGCATAGGGCAGTATATCGTAGAAATATGATGGATTATCATCAATCATTTGTTTCAGCTTATCCATCTCTGCATCCCTGATGAAATCCCTTAGACCCAGAAGATGCTCCAGCATTGCATGTCCATACCCGGTTCTTTTGATTGTTACGGCAGACAATATGAACAATGCCGCAATGGTCATTGTTGTTCTCAATGCTTCCAGGAAAATGAACACATCGGAATGATACACAGGTGACATTCCCTCTTCGATGGCATAGGCAAATCCAAAGGTAATGAAGAGGAATACGAGCAGGAAAAGCCCGAAGAATATACTTCTTACAAATTTCCCTCCCCTTGTGAAAAGATTCCATTTCTTCAGGGTACTTACTATTACGGCTCCGCTGAAAAGAACTCCGACAAGGGCAAATAGAACCGGTACCAGTGAAAACATATCGGTATACCCTTCGGTCATTACAAATATCAGCAACAGGCAGGGTATCACTGCCATAAAAAGAATTGCTCCGGACCAAACCTGTGATTCCTTTGTAAAAAGCTTCTTCTCCCCACGGAATCTGTCCTTGATCTGCTCCTTGATCAATGGGATATCCTCATAGAATTCCTTGTCAAGGTCATTGGTTGAAACCCAGCCATCCCTCCCATACTCGAAAAGCCTGTGGAACATATATGTTTCATATGCTTCATCATGAGGTGGGTCTGTTTTCTTTATAAACAGATATTCGTTCTTCCCTGATTCCGTTATATCAAGATACCCTTTGTCCGCCCAATAAAAGATCATGGAAGTTATATCCTTGTCATCAACAACACCGTCCATGACATAACCCACCTCTGCGGGAGTCATACCGTCAGGAGGATTGAATTGCACCGAAGGATAAAGAATCGGGTCCCTGCCCTTTCTCTGCCATGCCATGAATGCAACAAATACAATGCCGATGCATGACAACCAGGCAATCATTGAATAGAGCGAGGCCCTTTGATCAGATTCAGCATCTGCGAAAGTATCCTCAGGCAATTCTACATAAGCCGTAACACCCTCGTATGGTCCGAGGATTGGAACACTTCCTTCAATTATATTTTCTGAAACCTTGTAATATACACTGTCAGTGATAACCGAGCCTTCATTTCCAATGTAAAATCTTACCTTGTCTTCATCAACCTCAATGGGAAGAACTATCCTGAACCTGACATTTTTGATCATTGTGTCCCATCCGGTTCCGATAATGTTGTAGTAAAAAAGATCGGATCCCTGATTTACATCCTCTCCCAATGCCATCTTGTAACGAAGAATATATTCCCTATTTCCGGTAATGGTACGGTCAGGGTCTCCTATCTTCAATGTAAAAATGCCGTTTTTCTTGCTGCTTGTGTACTGTTCATTGACATAGACATCATATATCCTGGTGCGGTATCGCCCGAAGTCCATTGGTATTTCACGGAATATTCCATGTTTAGGTATAAAAAAATCGGCAGTAATCGTCTCACTTATTTCAAGGACATTGTCACTGCCGACTTCAACTACAACGTTGTATCCATCAATTATATATTCATTTTCACTTGCCGCTCCTGCCATGGAAGGTATCATCATGACAATCATCAGTATTGCAGCCAGAAAAGAAATCTTTTTCATATCAGAATGTCACTTTAACGTTTTCCCTGGACTCCTCATCAATTTTATAATACTCCTTCTTTTCAAACCTGAAAGCACCCGCAATCATTGAGTTTGGGAATCGTTCAATATCAGTATTATATTTCTTGACAACTCCGTTGTAATACTTCCTTGACTGCAGGATGTCTTCCTCGGTTTTTGTGAGTTCCCTCTGCAGTTCCATGAAGTTTTGGTTTGCCTTCAGGTCGGGATAACTTTCTGCCAGGGCAAACAAAGACTTCAAAGAATCCCTCAAGATATTTTCCGACTGGGACATTTCCTCGAACCCTACCGCTGACATTACCTTGTTTCTGGCTTCAATGACTTTTGTAAATGTTTCCTTTTCATGGTCAGCATAACCCTTCACTGTTTCCACCAGATTGGGAATCAGATCATATCTCTTTTTCAGATATGCCTCCATGGTTGCCAGGGCTTCCTCAATCCTGTTCTTTGAAGTAATCAATCCATTGTAGACTGAGACCACATACAATGCAGTCAGCAAGAGTAATGCCCCTATTACAATCAAAACAATTATTCCGGCTCCCATAAGAACCTCCTTTATGAGTTGGCTGACTCAAAGTCCTTCATGAAGGATACGAGCTCCTTCACACCTTCAAGCGGCATGGCATTGTAGATGCTGGCACGCATGCCGCCGACGCTTCTGTGCCCCTTGAGGTTGACCATACCCCTTGCAGCAGCCCCTTTTACGAAGGCCGCATCAAGCTCCGGATTTCCGGTTACAAACGGTATGTTCATGAGTGACCTGTCCTTTTTCCTTACCGTTCCCTTGAACATACTTGATTCATCAAGGAAATTATAAAGACATTCTGCTTTTTCTACATTTCTTTTATATATGCCTTCGACTCCACCCATGGATTTAATCCAGTCAAAGACCATGCCGCATATATATATGGGATAAGTCGGCGGTGTGTTGTACATGGATCCTTTTTCTGCATGAGTCTTGTAATTGAACATGGTCGGTATTGAGTCGTTGGCTTTACCTATGAGGTCATCACGTATAATCACCACTGTTACACCTGCCGGGCCCATATTCTTTTGTGCACCTGCAAATATCAGTGCAAATTTGCTTACATCATATACTTCCGAGAGTATATTTGAAGACATGTCAGCAACCAGGTCAACATCACCTGTATCAGGCAGCTCAGTAAAACGCGTTCCTGCTATTGTATTGTTTGTGGTTATATGGAAATAGTCGGCATCAGGATTGAATTTTGTTTTGTCAAGCTCGGGGATATAGGTAAAACCTTCGTCTTCACTTGAGGCAACAATGTTTACTTCGGCGAACTTTCTGGCTTCCGGAATCGCAGCCTTCGTCCATGCACCTGTATGAACTATGTCAATTTTCCCTTTTTTTACAAGGTTCATTGGTATCATTGCAAATTGTGTGCTTGCACCACCGGTAAGGAACAATACCTTGTAGTTTTCAGGAATCGCCATTATATCCCTGAGGGATGCCTCAGCCCTGTCGATGATATCCTGATACACAGAAGACCTGTGGCTCATCTCCATTACGGACATTCCGCTGCCATTGTAATCAAGCATCTCCCTCTGTGCCTTTTCAAGTACCTCCAGGGGAAGTACTGACGGACCTGCCGAAAAATTATATACCCTGCTCATCATCTGCCTCCATTTTCAATGATACTTACTATTTCCATGCCTATCTTCTTCTGGGCTTCCTTTGTAGATGCCCCTATATGAGGTGTTACACTTACATTTTCGTGGTTTATAAGTTCCATGTTGGCTGAAGGTTCGTCTTCAAAGACGTCAATACCTGCACCGGCAACCTTTCCGCTGTTCAGGGCTTCAAGCAAAGCCTTTTCATCAACGACTCCGCCCCTTGCACAGTTTATTACGTAAACGCCGTCCTTCATGGTTGCGAATTCCTCCCTGCCGAGCAATGCACCTTTTTCCTTGTCATATGGGACATGCAAGGATATAAAATCAGCAGCCCCCAGCAGGTCCGGAAGTTCCATGTATTCATAACCATCATATGAAAGATCACCGAGAATATCAGTGTAAACCACGGTCATTCCAAGTGCCTTTGCCTTTTCAGCGAGACTTCTTGCAATTCTGCCGAAACCTATCAGCCCCAGTTTCTTACCTGAAATTTCAACACCCTTATATTTATTCTTGTTCCATTCACCGTTTCTCATGGTCGCATTTGAAACACCTATGAAACGGGACACCGCCAGCATGTGTGCAAGGGCAAGTTCCGCCACGGCATTACTGCTGGCCATGGGCGTATTCCTTACGCTTATTCCCTTTGACTCTGCATAATCAGCATCAATGTTATCTATTCCTACACCTGCCCGTATGATCAGTTTGAGTTGTCCTGTTTCAGCGGCTGCATCAATCGTACCTTTGCGGATTTTCGTTGCACTTCTTACGATAATTGCATCTGCTCCTTTGACTGCTTCGTTGAGAGCTTCAGTTTCGTAGAACTGCTCAACAACCTCATGTCCTGCAGCCCTCAGCTTTTCCGCTGCAGCCTTATCTATTCCATCGGTAACCAGTATCTTCATATAAACTTCCTTCAGAAAATAATTTCGTGCAGTTCATGTCACTGCATCCATAACAATTATATTGTAATATATCCATCGTTACAACCGGATGACACTGGAAATGCACAAAAGAAAAGCAGCCGAAGCTGCTAAAAAGGTAATTCCCGAAATGCCGCTCCCCCAATTTTGACTCCTAGCCTTGGCCAGGTGGGTGCCCTGCCGAAAAGTTCATTCTTCCTCAGCCGTTGCACCAGCCTGAGGGCGGGTGTCGGATTTTGTGAAAGGCCTGAACTACGATTCCGGACCTGTGGGCTCCCGTGTCTTAAATGTAGGTTCAAAACGCAGGGTTATGCGCACATTCCAGGAATATTTTCTCTATTAAGTTCATTATCATTATATTACCCGGATATTCCTATTTCAACTTTAATCCTTACCAATCCTGTTCATCCTGGCGTAGTGGAACAGGTACTGCTGTGCATATCCGGCCAGGTCTCCGAACAGCTGATATGCAGCATCACCGATGTGGGAAACTGCAGTTTCCTTCCCAATGTACAGCTTTTCCATTATTATCTTTATCCACACATCAACAGGGAATGCCCTGTAATTAGAGCCTGTGAACAAAATAGTGCAGTCGGCTACCTTGGCACCCACTCCCGTGAATTCCATGAGTTTTTTCTTTGCCATGGAGTACTCCATGGAAGCCAGGCTATCTTTGGAAACAGGATTCAGGCTGAATGCTTCTGAAGTTTTTTTGATGTAATCACAACGATACCCTGCCTTTGTGAGCTTCAGATCACACACCTCGCTTTTCGCAAGGGTCCGGGCATCAGGAAAAGAGAAGTACTCCCTGTCATCATATATAACCCTTTCTCCCCACATCCTGCTCATTGCAGAAATTACCCGCTTTATGTTTGGAATGCTGTTGTTGGCAGATATTATAAATGAAACAAGGGTTTCAAATACCGGCTGCCTGAGAAGTCTGATTCCCGGCGCAAACTGTACTGCCTGTGCCATTACAGGGTCGTTTTCAGAAAGAGTATTCTTTATGGCTCCATAATCCGTTCCAAGGTCAAAATATTCGTACCATGTGGATTGAACGTCTTCAATGGTTGATTTCATAAAAGTGAGGGTGTCATTTTTCTGGACCACCCTGACCACCTTCCCGTAGGCTATGCCTGTATAATCATTGTCATCATTCCTGTCCCATCTGAAGCACTGGCCGCAGTCAAGGGTGCTGCCAAGGTCAAAATGGGCTATCCCCTCAACGATGGTATCTTCGCCTTTTTTGAATATATGATGCTCCATTCAAATCCTCCCGGTGTGATATACTTATTCTACTACATTAGGGAGATACCCCATGAAAGAAAAAATATACACAATACCGGTAAATGATGCCTTTTCAGAGGATTGCGAGTGTCCCATGTGTACCCTTGAAAGACAGCAGGAAAATGATTCAATCAGTTTCATTCTTAGTCCGGCTCTCATGGAACCTGACAAACGGGTGGATACAAATGAAAAGGGATTCTGCAGAAGACATTTCGGGATGATATACAATGCCAGGGAAAACGTGCTCGGAGTTTCTCTTATCATTGACACACACCTTCAGATCCAAATGGAGAAACTTAAAAAAATGATTGACGGAAGCCAAAGGGGAATTGAAGCAGATGCCTCAATGAACGCCCTGAAAAATCTTACCGGCAGCATGACAAAACCTTCCACTGCAACGAATAAGTTCATTGATTCAGCAGTGGAGTTCCTTGATGACCTGGACGGAAAATGCGAAATTTGCGAAAGAATCGACAGAATAATGGATCGTTATGCCGATGTCATTGTATGGATGTACTTCAAGGAACCTGAATTTCAGCAGAAGGTCAAATCCGGCAAAGGTTTCTGCCTTCCGCATTATAAACTTCTTTTGAAAACAGCCAGGGCACAGCTTTCACCCAAACAGGGTGCAGTTTTTACAAATGACCTGAATGAAATCATGAAGACCAACATGGATCGCATTTTGGATGAAGTTCAGTGGTTTGCCCAGAAATTCGATTATAGGAACAAGGATGCTTCATGGAAGAATTCAAAGGATGCAGTTCCTCGTTCAATTGAGAAACTTACAAAATACGGCAGCTTCAAATAGTTACAATATTGGTTGTCAATACATCGTATCCGGTTGTTGTCTGATCAGGGATATTCAGCACCGTCTATGACAATGCTTCTAACAGTTATGTCAAGTGAGGCAAGATGCAGCGCCGTGAGTCTTTCAAGGGTATCGACAACACTCTTTTGTATCTGCCTCATTGTATTGATGATAGTGTAGTTGTAGTTCACAACAACGGACATCTCAATGCTTATTCCACCTTCCCTTGTTATGACCCTGAATCTTGAAATCGATTCAAATCCCTCGACCTTCGATGCAACATGCCTGGCAATCTGGAACAAAGTGTTGTTGGATATGGTATAACTGCCCAGATAACTGAATGTAGGCCGCACAATTGTCTTTGAGCCTTCGGATACATATTTGTTCTGACCCTTTTTCCTAAAGACATAAAGGGGGTCAAGGAGGTAACCGCTGAAGTCATTCTTTATTTCAAAGGTCGGTACAGGAATTACATGCTTTCCTTTGTCTTTGCGGTGTGAAAGCGCAGTCTTTATTTCATCTTCGTTTGATATGTCCTGTATATATATGGTGCGTTCTATTTCAGGAAGATTGAGTTTCTCCGCAATGCTTCTCACCATCTTGTCACTGGTTCCAAGGATAAGGATGCTGTCCACTTTTTTGCTTTTTATGGCCCTGATGACATCCCTGCGATGTTCTTCATCAGTGAAAAGGGCGTGCCTTACCGAAGCGAGTTTGGTCTGTTCCCTTTTGGCACTGGTTCCCGCCACAACCCTGTTTGCACCGATCAAAAGCCCATCGTCAATGATATGGGTGATTCCCATATCTCTTGCAACCAGACTTGATTTGTGACTTTTGCCGGTACCGCTGGGACCGACCAGTGCATAAACTTTCATAAACTCCTATCCAAAGTATATCATAAGGCTTGGTTTCGTCTGTATACAATCACAGGTTTGATAATTATCAGATTCTTTTTGATTTCAGGATGTGGTAGCCTGATTTTCTGGCTGCCAGCTCGCAATTGCCGAAAAGCTCCTCAAGTTTCCTGAATGCGCTTTCTGCACCCTGCTTCTTCTGAATTACACAATAGAAGACACCACCGGTTCTTAGCCTGTCGAAAGCTCCTTCGAAGATACTGAAAACCACTTTCTTCCCGGCTCTGATCGGTGGATTTGTCAGGATGACATCATACTCCCCTGTTATGGATTCAAATGCATCTGACACAAAGATTTCTGTATTCTCAACCTTGTTTAAGGAAGCATTGTTTCTTGCTAAATCAACAGCTCTTTCATTTACATCTGCCATGTCCACCCTTGAATCTTTGAAGAATGATGCGACTACTATGCCTATGGGGCCATAACCGCATCCCATGTCAAGTATGTCCATTTTCCCCTGTGCATTGCTCTCAAGAAAGGTATTGACCAGCAATGTACTGCCAAAGTCCACGAACTTCTTTGAGAACACTCCGGAAGATGTTCTGAAAACAAATTTCCTGTCCCTGAAGACAGCTGTTGCCGTTTCTTCCGTCATCTCGGATGTAGGTTTGTTTGAATAATAATGCTCCATTTGGATTCCTCCGATATTTCATTGCAAACATCTGAACGGAGTTTGCATAAACACCCGGGTGGCTATAAAATGCACGTCCCAATGAAAAAGACTGTTCAAGAACCTTCACTTTACTGAAACCTCGGCATTGCCTTCGTTGGTACAAGATGAATTTCTTAAACAGTCTTATTCTTCGGTTGAAAACCCAACCTTTTCCTATGCCTCTACACAGGCATCCACCGGGCATACACCGGCACAGGCTCCGCAGTCTATGCAGGCTTCAGCGTCGATTTCGTACTTGTCGTCGCCGGGTGTAATGCATGATACGGGACATTCTGCTTCGCATGAGCCGCAGTTAATGCAGGCACTTGTAATTCTATAAGCCATTTTGTTACCTCCCAGGGCTTTTTTCTCTAGTCATTATATCCACTTTCCAGGCAGTAAGTCAACCAATGCAAGTTCGTTGAATAATGTCTTTTTATATGGTGAAATAAAATGTAAAATGATTCCAGGGAGAATTACCATGACGGAAAAAGAGCTTATACTTGCTGTATTCAATAAGACTTTTCATGACAGAATCCCCTGGTTTGCCGATTTGTCATATTTATATGGGAGCATGGAAACAAAAAACACTCTGCCGGACAACTTCAAGGGCGAGTGCGGTTATCTTGAATTCCACAAGGAACTAGGAGCCGGAATATGCTTTTACGCACCTTACCCCTGGGAACTTAAGTATCCTGATGAAATCAGCATGTGGGTTACAAACGGAAATAATCTTAGGACAACCCGGTATTCAACTCCTGTCGGAGAAATATCCTGTACTGAACAATATCTTCCGGATACATTTTCCTGGTCAATAACAAAGCATTATGTAAACACAATTGAAGACCTTCGTGTAATGAAATATATATGCCGGCATGCAAAATACAAAGAGAATTACTCTGAATTTTCAAGGATTTCAACTCTTTGGGGCGACCATGGGCTAGCAGCAGCCATACCCGTCATACCTTCTTCTCCATTACAAAAACTTCTGACGAGATGGGCGGGTGTAGAGAATACAATATTTCTTCATATGGATTATGAAGATGAGTTCAAGGATATATTATGTGAAATTGAGGAGGCAGAGCTGCCTGTCTTTGATATAATTGCAAATTCCCCTTGTCAATATGTTGAATTTGCTGAAAATCTTTCAAGTGAAATCACAGGAACAAATTTTTTCAGAGAATTCAATTTACCACACTACAGAAAACGAAATGACCTTCTTCACAGTGCAGGAAAATTCACAGGTATTCATATCGACGGCACTTTGAAACCATGCCTTTCAATGCTTTCGGAGTGTGGCTTTGATGCCGCCGAAGCAGTTACTCCATATCCTGTCGGAGACATAAGAATAAGTGACCTGAGAAAGGAAGCCGGCAAAGACCTGATTATCTGGGGAGGCTTGCCCGGGGCAATGTTCTCTCCCTTGTATTCAGAAGCTGATTTTATCCAACACATGGAAGAGATTTTACAGGAGTTCAGTGATGATCCTCTGTTTATTCTGGGAGTGGCTGACCAGGTTCCTCCGGA
>DAINQB010000003.1:0-17778 GCA_036743175.1 Bacillota bacterium
CTCAGCTGGATAGAGCAACGGACTTCTAATCCGTAGGTCGGGGGTTCGAATCCCTTCAGGCACGCCAGAAGGATTGCGAGAGCAATCCTTTTGATTGCTTCCATGGAATCTGTTCTGACGTTTCACTGGCTTTACTATGCTCCATTTTTGCCTTGTTTGAGTATAAGAAAAACAGTATACTTAAGTAAGCAACGAACCAGGAGTAGAAATGAAACATACAATCAATATAAACAAACAGCTTGAATATGACATTGTTGTATGCGGAGGAGGAATGACAGGTTTCGCCGCAGCTGTGACCGCCGCCAGGAAAGGTCATCGTACATTGCTCATAGAAAAAAGCGGCTGCATGGGGGGAGTGGCAACCTCAGGAATGGTCTGCAGCCTTCTTGGAGGAATGGATTACATTGATGATAAATACTATTTTGTTACCGGAGGCCTTTTCAAGGAACTATACTATGGTCTCAGGGAAAACAACGAGTGTGTTGATGTCTATGGAATAAACAGGAACAGAAGCCCCCATGCCTGGTACCCGGGTCTTGCAGAGGCAATAATATTTGACAATGAGGCCATGAAAAGGTTTCTCGACAAAAAAGCTGTTGAATCCGGAGTTGATATTCTATATTTTACATATATTCACGATCTTTCCGAGAAAGATGGAACAATTGAATATATCGTTGCCGCCAACAAGGACGGCAATATTGCAATAAAGGGAAAGGTATTCATTGACTGCACAGGAGATGCAGATATTGCATTCATGTCCGGCAACTCATATATCAAAGGCAGGGATGAGGACAACCTTATGACTCCTGCCACCTTGATAATGAATGTAGACGGAGTAGATACGGAAGGTCTGCTTGAATATATTGAGAAGAACAATTCACCGAGATTCCGAAAAGAAATACTGGCGCTGAGAAGCAAAGGGATATGGAACAAGGATATTGAAATTTTCATAAGCATGCTTCTGAACAGACCGGGCTACCATATGATCAACTCTATAAGACAGGTTGGCATAGATGGAGTTGATGCAGGTTCCATTACAAAAGGCATGATTGACGGAAGGGTTGAAAGCAAGGAACTCTTCGATATCATCAAGGAGCATTTTGAACCTTATAAAAACTGCAATATGGTCAATACTGCAGATACCATAGGCATCAGGGAAACCCGAAGGATCAAGGGGAACTTTGTCCTGAAGCTCAGCGATTTGATTGAAGGTACAGATTTTAATGATGTCATTGCGCTTGCCGCCTATTGTTTTGACCTGCCGGATCCGAAACGCCCTTCATTCCAACCACTGGAAGGCAAAGGGATAACAAAGAATTATACAGAAATACCTTTTAGAACATTGATTCCTGATAAAGCAGTGAATCTGCTGGTTGCAGGACGTTCAATAAGTGTGGAAAGGGAGGTGCTGGGTCCAATACGGGTAATGGGTCCGTGCATCGGCATGGGGCAGGCAGCCGGAACAGCCGCTTCATTGTTCATTGAAGGCACCCTTGATTGTTTCGATGATACTGACATCGATGAGCTAAGGGATACACTTAGGAATGCAGACTGCATAATAGATGCAGGTGAGATACAGGAGGTCAGGAGAGTCTGATGAAAATAACTTTTTATGGAGCCGTACAGGGTGTAACAGGCTCAAACCATTATGTGGAAACTAAGGGAACAAAGTTTCTGGTAGACTGCGGAATGTTCCAGGGAGGATCTGCAGAAAGAAAAATGAATTTTGAACCTCTGCCATATAATCCGGCTGAAATAGATTTTGTAATACTGACACATGCACACATTGACCACAGCGGCAGAATACCGCTTCTGTTCAAACAAGGTTTCAATGGATCCATCCTGTGCACAAAACCTACTGCAGACCTGTGTTCCATAATGCTTCCTGACAGTGCTCATATACAGGAGATGGATGTTGAATACAAAAACAGAAAGAGGAAGCGTTCAGGTGAGGCCATGCTTGAACCTTTGTATAATTCCACTGATGCTGCAAAGTCACTGGAATATTTCAGGGGAGTTCAGTATGATCAGATAATCAAGGTCAATGATGAGATATCAATAAGGTTCCGTGATGCCGGTCACATACTGGGCTCAGCCAGTGTGGAAGTTTGGTGCAGGGAAGATGACCAGACAACAAAGGTAGTCTTCTCGGGTGACATAGGTAAATTTGATACACCGATAATACGCGACCCTGAGTTGATTGAAGG
This sequence comes from Bacillota bacterium, assembly GCA_036743175.1. Taxonomy (GTDB): domain Bacteria; phylum Bacillota; class Clostridia; order DUPQ01; family DUPQ01; genus JAFGQE01. Next base: position 2,208 of record DAINQB010000003.1, read on the forward strand.
CGCTGACTTTCTTGTCATGGAATCTACCTATGGTAACAAACGACATCAAATCACGAAAAACCGTGAGGAAATCATGTTCAATATAATAGAAGAAACGTTGAACAGGGGAGGAACCGTAATAATTCCGTCCTTTTCCGTCGGAAGGACCCAGGAAATGATCTATGGCTTCAATAAACAGATTGACCTTCGAAACAGGTTCAAGGCAATCAGGAATGTCCCGGTCTATGTAGACAGCCCTCTTGCCAGTTCAGCCACTGATATCTTCAAGAAAAACACAGAAGTATTTGATGACGAAGCTAAGAATTATATTTTCAGCGGAGATAATCCACTTGATTTTGACAATCTTATTTTCACCAGAACCGTTGATGAATCGAAGGCAATCAATCTTTATGAAGGTCCTAAAATTATTATTTCATCAAGTGGTATGTGTGATGCAGGAAGAATAAAACACCATCTTAAACATAATCTGTGGAAGTCTGATACTACAGTGTTATTTGTTGGATACCAGGCTCCGGGGACTTTAGGCCGAAGAATACTGGATGGTGCATCCCAGGTCAGGATATTCGGTGATACCGTTGATGTGCGTGCAAGAATTGAGATGATAGATGGGTTTTCCGGTCATGGAGACATGGATGACCTTGATTTTTACCTGTCTGGATTCAAAAAGATTCCCAGGAAAATTTTCCTTGTTCATGGAGAAGAAAGCCAATTGAATGGATTTGCACGCAGAATAGAGGAAAACCTCAAATGTGATGTGATAATACCCTCATACGGCCAGCAGTTCCTTGTTACCTGTGATAAGTGTATTGAAAGAACACCGGAACCGCTCAGGATACTTCATGAACATAAATTCAACAAGCTTGCTTTGCTCAATGTCATAAAGAATGTAATGGAAGAGGCAGAGGATATCAAGACCCTGATTTCCCATGAGCATATCAATGGATTTACTGACGAGAAGATTGACGAAATCAGCAGGAACTATGAGGAAATATCACGTAATTTCAGAAACATAGAAAAGCTTCTGGAGAATACCGATGGAGAATAGGGAAGTATATCTTGACAATGCTGCATCAACAAAACCCATTCCTGAAGTAGCAGCACGCATGAATGAAATCAATACATATATGTATGGTAATTCATCGAGTGTACATAAAAAGGGAATGGAAGCCCATAGAATTGTAAAGGAGTCCAGGAATGTTCTGGCAGAAATATTGAACTGCAGACCGGAGGAAGTGTTCTTTACTTCAGGAGGTTCCGAGTCCAACAATATGGCACTGAAGGGTTGTGCCTTTGCAGGTTTTTCAAACAGGGGTAAAATAATAACTTCGGCATTTGAACATCCTACTGTCCTCAATACAGTAAGAAGTCTTTCAGAATTCGGTTATGATACTTTTATATGTCCCATCGACAAGTCGGGCTGCATCAAGGAAAATGATTTATTTGAATCCGTTGACAATAAAACGCTCCTTGCAAGCATAATGACCGTCAACAGCGAAACCGGTGCAATCATTGATGTCAATGAACTGGCATCAAAGATGAAACAAATCAATCCTTCAATCGTATTTCATACAGATGCCGTGCAGGCATTTGGTAAATATAACCTTGACATGGCTGAAAAGTCCTGTATTGACATGCTTTCAGCCAGCGGCCACAAGATCAAGGGGCCAAAGGGAGTGGGTTTACTGTATGTCAGAAAGGGAACACGTCTTGTTCCCCTCATTGAAGGCGGAGGACATCAGGAGGGAATGCGTTCGGGAACTGAAAATACAGCCGGAATTGCCGGTTTTGCGATGGCAGCCTCCATATACAGTAAAAACCGCAGGAAGTACATGGATCATCTCAGGGATACAAGAGATTATCTGATTGAAAGGCTTGATAAGACCATCGAAGGTTTCATAATCAATTCCCCGGAGGAATCCAGCCCATATATTCTAAATGTAGCCTTCAGGGACATCCTCTCAGAAACCCTGCTCAACCATCTTTCCGGAAAGGGTATATATGTCTCAGCCGGAAGTGCCTGCTCTTCCAGGAAAAAGTCAGCCTCCCATGTTCTGAAGGCAATGGATGTACCTGATGAATATATCTCAGGAGCAATAAGAATCAGTCTGGAACCGGAGACCGGAAGGGGAGACATTGATGCATTCATTGGTGAAACAGCAGCCATACTTCCTATCCTCAGGAAATTCAGGAGAAAATAATGGAACGTTTGTTATTGGTAAAATATGGTGAAATAATGCTCAAGGGTCTCAATAGACCTGTTTTTGAAAAGCAGCTTGAAAGAAATATAAAAAGGGTTCTTGAAGGATCTTTCACATATACTATAAGCCGCGAACATGGAAGGGTATTCATATCCATCGACGGAGATGATTCAGAATATGAAAAAGCCGCAGGAAAAATTTCAAAGGTGTTCGGTATTGTAACAGTTGCATTCGCTTACAGGACTTCAATGGATCCTGAAGAAGCCATTGAGGCCTCTATAAGGATAGCATCAGAAGAAATGACCGCTGGCAAAAAAACCTTCAAGGTGGAAACAAGACGTCCGAACAAGAATTTTCAATTCAAGTCCATGGAGTTCAGTGCCCTTGCAGGTGGCAGGATTCTGGAAAATGTAAACGGACTGTCAGTTGATGTCCATGAACCTGAATTTACCATTAACGTTGAAATACGAAGGAATATATATGTCTATTCAAGGACAATCCGAGCAGGCGGGGGCATTCCCGTCGGAAGTTCGGGAAAAGGAGTCGTACTTCTTTCAGGAGGGATAGACAGTCCGGTTGCAGCTTATATGATGGCCAAAAGGGGACTTCGCCTGGAAGCTGTATATTTCCACTCCCATCCTTATACAACGGAACTTGCCAAGGAGAAGGTAATTGACCTTGCAAGGAAGCTCTCCTTGTATTGCGGGGAAATTCGTCTTCATATAGTGAATTTTACAGAAGCCCAGATGACCATTTATGAGAAATGTCCTCATGAGCAGCTGACAATTATAATGAGGCGTGTAATGATGAGAATTGCCGAGGAAATAGCAAAATCCATTGGCGCAGGTGCTCTTGTGACAGGTGAGTCACTTGCACAGGTTGCAAGCCAGACACTGGAAAGCCTTCATGTTACGAATTCAGCGGTCAGCATGCCGGTATTCAGACCATTGGTCGGCATGGACAAATATGAAGCAATAGATATTGCAAAGAAAATTGATACATATTATATATCAATCAGACCTTACGAAGATTGCTGTACAATATTTGTAGCAGAGCATCCTGAAACAAAACCAAGGCTGGAAAGAATTCTTGAGTCTGAGAAAAACATAGATTTTGAAGGCATGGTAATAAAATGTCTTGAAGACATTGAAGTGATTGTGGTGTGATATGAATATAGGAAAGCTTCCAAACAGTTTGCTCGAAAAACTGGTCATCAACTCCATTGAGACAAGAAGGCCGGAGACAGTCCTTGCGCCAAGCATAGGTGAGGACTGCTGTGCCCTGAACCTGGACGGTGACCTTTGTGTAGTATCAACTGACCCGATAACAGCAGCAGATGAAAACGCAGGTATCCTTTCAGTGCTTATATCCCTCAATGACCTTGCTGCAAGCGGAGCAGAACCTGTCGGTGTTCTTACAACTATTCTTCTTCCGCCTGAAGCGACTGAGGAATACATCGGTAAATTGTTCAGCAACATAAACAAAACATGCCGTGATGCGGGCATTGATGTGCTTGGAGGTCATACAGAGGTCACTGATTCAGTCAAAAGAACCATTATTGTAACAACTGCAATAGGCAGGACAGCGGGCAGCAGGTTGATCCGCTCCGACGGTGCCATGACAGGGGACTCAATTCTAATGACAAAGTCAGCAGGCCTTGAAGGAACGGCAATAATCTGTGCTGATAAGAAAAGGAGTTTGTCAGGTATCCTTGAACCATCTGAAATATGTGAGGGAATCGGTTTCATTTCTGAAATCAGCGTAGTAAGGGAGGGACTTGCATCTGCGGTTCCCGGAACACATGCCATGCATGATATAACAGAAGGAGGAGTGCTGGGGGCTGTATGGGAAATATGCAGGGCTTCAGGAAAAGGTGCCGTAATTGAATCTGATAATATCCCTGTCAGGGAAATAACAAAAAAAATCTGCAGGCATTTTGAGATAGATCCGATGAAACTTATATCCTCAGGCAGCATGCTGATAATCTGTGAAAATTCAGCTTCTTATGATTTGATTGAAAAGCTGAATCAAATGGGTATCTTATGTTCACGGATAGGCCAGATTACTGATGAGCCGGGAGTTTATCTCAAAAGAGAAGGCGTTGTCATTGAAATAGGTGAACCGGAAGCGGATGAAATATATAAAGTATTGTAAAACCAGAGGCCAAACAGTACTATTTACAAACAAAAAATCATATGTTAGAATAGCATTCGTGCTTAAGAAAAGGCGGTCCTCTGTACAGGATGCATGAACGCTTAACGGAAGGAGGCAATTTAAATGGATATACTTAAATCAATCGAACAGGAACAGATGAGAAGTGACCTAAAGAAACCTGAAGTTGGTGATTACGTAAAGGTTCACCTTAACGTAATTGAAGGAAACAGGAAGAGAATACAGGTTTTCGAAGGTACTGTAATAGCTTTGCAGGGAACCGGTCACAAGGAAACATTCACAGTAAGAAGGCTTTCCTATGGCGTAGGAGTTGAAAAGGTTCTTCCTTTGCATTCTCCCAAGATCAATATGATAGAGATCGTCAGAAAAGGCAGGGTCAGGCGTGCCAAATTGTTCTATCTCAGGGATAGGGTTGGTAAAGCCGCAAGAGTCCGTGAAAAAATCGTATCCAAGTAAAATGAAGGGGGCTTTTTCGCCCCCTTTGATTTTTGGAGATGCTTATGAAAAATAAATTCTTTAAAGAACTGTTACAGTGGATTGAAGCAATAGCAATTGCCATAGTCCTTGCAATTTTGATTCGGGGCTTTCTTTTTGAGCCTGTAATCATTGAGGGCCGGTCAATGATGGATACCCTCCATGACGGAGACCGTGTTATTCTGAACAAAATAAGTCTTGCCTTCAACAAACCTGACTATGGTGATATTGTGGTAATAGAAATAGAAGAACCCTATTTCAATGTCCTCAAATTCCTTAATAACAGTGAAGCTGCCAAAAAACTGCTGCCTACAACAACCGGAGCAGACTATATAAAAAGAGTAATCGCCAAAGCCGGAGATACTGTTGATATAAAGGATGGATATGTTTATGTCAACGGAGAAAGGCTGGAGGAACCTTATCTCAGAGCCCAGGGAACAACAATGTCATCTGTCACTAAAATGCCATATACCGTGGAGGAAGGCAAATATTTCGTCATGGGGGACAACAGGGTTGAAAGCCGTGACAGCCGTTCATTTGGTACCATAGATGAAAACCAGATAATCGGCAGGACTACGACAAGGGTCTGGCCCCTGTACAGCCTTGGAAAGATAGACAAGGCAGACTGATGAATATCAACTGGTATCCGGGCCATATGGCCAAAACTAAAAAGCTTCTTACTGAAAACCTGAAACTTGTGGACGTAATCGTTGAACTTATGGACGCAAGGATTCCGTCAAGCAGCCAAAACCCGGATTTTGACTCTCTTTTTCATGGCAAAAGAAGAATACGCTGTCTGAATAAAGCTGATCTTGCAGATCCACGCGTTTCCAGGGAGTGGAAGGAATATTTTAACAAAAACAGCATTGATTGTGTTTTCCTTGACAGCAGAACCGGGCAGGGAATGAAGGAACTGCTTTCTGCCATAGAAACTGCAATGGAAGATAAATTCCTTCGGGATGAAGCCAGGGGGCTCAGACGTCGTCCTGTGAGAGCCATGGTAACAGGAATACCTAATGTAGGAAAATCCACATTCATAAACAAGCTTACAGGACGTGCTGCCGCAAGGACAGGGGACAAACCCGGTGTTACCCGGGATAAGCAATGGATAAAGATAAACAGTAAAATTCATCTTCTTGATACTCCTGGAATTCTTTGGCCTAAACTGGGTGATGAAAGTACGGGTTTGAATCTGGCATTCACCGGTGCAATCAAGGATGAAGTAATTGACCTTGTTACTCTTTCTTCAAAGTTACTTGAATATCTCGCCTGTAATTACAAGCAGGAACTTGAATCAAGATATGAAATTGACATGTCAGATAAGACAGGCATTCAGATGCTGGAGGATATTTGCAGAAAAAGAGGACTCCTGATGCCCGGGGGTGAGTTGGATACATTAAAAGGTGCCCAGAAAGTCCTTGATGAGTTCAGAGGAGCTTTAATCGGCCGTATTTCACTTGAAAAACCCTTATAAAATCCCAAGGGATTTCTTAATTTATTTCTATGTCAATTCTTTTTTTGTTATTATTTAGTCATGAAGACAAATGAACTACGAAAAATTGCAGAAAAGCTGGATATTGAAAAGGCAATTCAATTAATTCATGGCGAGAACAAAGACGGTAAATATGCAGGACTTCATGAAAAATTCCTGAAGGAAAAAGAACGCCTTGAAAAAATGCAGGTCTTTGAAAAACAGGTGATCAAAAGATATGGCTCAATGCCGGCAGGCATTGATGAAGCGGGCAGGGGACCTTTGGCAGGTCCTGTAGTTGCAGCTGCAGTTATACTGCCTGAAGGATTCACAAGATACGGGCTTAATGATTCCAAGAAAGTAACTGAGAAAAGAAGAACACAGTTATTCAATGAAATAACAGAAAATGCAGTAGCTTTCTTTATAAAGGCAGTCGACAACAATACCATAGACAGGATAAACATACTCAATGCTACCAAAAAAGCAATGCTCGAATGTGTCGAAAACCTGGAAACCGTTCCATCTTATCTTCTTGTTGATGCAGTCGGGATTCCGGGCACATCCATAAGCCAGGCCGGAATAATAAGGGGCGACGGCAGAAGCATATCCATAGCAGCAGCCTCAATACTTGCAAAGGTATACCGTGATTCACTGATGGAGGAATATGACAGGATTTATCCCGAATACGGTTTTATCCGTAACAAAGGCTATGGGACGCCGGAACATATTGAGGCGTTGAAAAAATATGGTCCTGTTGAAATTCACAGGAGAAGTTTCATAAGAAATATTGTATAATATCATCTAAGTTTGGAGGCATTTATGAATTATCTTACAATGAACAAAAGCCAGCTGGCTGAAGAAAAGAAAAAAGTCATGGAAAAACTTGATGGATATCGCAGTCTTGAACTTGACCTTGCAATGTCAAGGGGAATTCCAAATACTGCCATGATAGAACTTACCGCTGAGATATTCAGGGATATAGACGTCTATACTGACAGAATAGGACTTGACGGAACTGACCTGGGCACATACAACCAGGGCCTTCTTGCCGGCATCAGGGAAGCGAAGATTCTCTTTTCTGAGCTGTTCTGCATTGAGCCGGATAATATCATAGTCGGAGGTAATTCCAGCCTAAATCTGATGTTTGACATGTTTTCACAACTTATGCTCCATGGCAACTGTGACAGCGAAAAGCCATGGTGCAGGGAAGATAAAATCAAGTTTCTGTGCCCGGTACCGGGGTATGACCGACATTTTGCCATTTGTGAATACATGGGAATTGAAATGATCAATATACCGCTTGGAAATGAGGGTCCTGATATGGATATGGTTGAAGAACTGGCTGCTTCAGACCCATGCATAAAGGGAATGTGGTGTGTTCCGCAATACAGCAATCCGACGGGTATAACATATTCAGATGAAACTGTGGAAAGACTTTCCTCAATGAAGACTGCCGCCCGGGATTTTAGAATTTTCTGGGACAATGCCTACAGCGTACATCATCTTTATACAGGCACCTGTGATACTCTAACGAATATCCTTGTACAATGCAGAAAATATGGAAATGAAAACAGGGTATATATGTTTTCATCAACATCAAAGGTTTCCATACCCGGCTCAGGAATTTCTGCAATCGGAGCATCAAAGGCGAATATCAAGGATATCCTCTCAAGGATGAAGATACAGACCATAGGATATGACAAACTCAACATGTTAAGGCATACCAAAGCATTTCCCGACAAGCAAGCCATAACGGAGCACATGATGAAGATAGCAGACATACTTGCTCCCAACTTTACAATAACGCTTGAAGTCATGGACAGGGAACTGGGAGGCAAGGGGATTGCCGATTGGAGCATACCCGGCGGAGGTTATTTCATCAGTTTTGACGGGCTGAAAAATACAGCTTCAAGAATTGTTGAACTCTGTGGATTGCATGGTGTGAAACTGACCCCGGCAGGTGCACCGTTTCCATATCAGAAGGACCCCAATGACAGCAATATAAGGATAGCACCTACATATCCTTCCTATGAAGATATGAAAACTGCAGCAATGATTTTCGCTGAATGTGTAAAGCTTGCTTCAATCGAGATTCTGATCGGAGGAAAAGAATGAGCAATGAATATGTAAGTCCATTTTCTTCAAGATGGGCTTCAGATGAAATGAAATATATCTTTTCAGATGAAAACAAGTTCCGAAAATGGAGAAAGATGTGGATTATCCTTGCAGAGACCCAGATGGAGTCAGGACTTCCCATAACAGAAGAACAGATTTCCGAGATGAGGAAATATGAAGAGGAACTGAACTTGGAAAGAGCCACGGAAATAGAAAAGGAGACAAGGCACGATGTAATGAGCCACATACTGGCTTTTGGTGAACAGGCCAAAACTGCCGGTCCCATAATTCATCTTGGTGCCACTTCTTGCTTTGTCGGGGATAATACTGACATTCTTATAATCCGTGAAGCAATGCAGCTGCTTGAAAAAAAACTAATACAGGTCATTGAGAATCTTTCGTCGTTTGCACTTGAATACAAGGATATGCCTACACTTGGCTTCACACATTATCAACCTGCCCAGCTGGTAACAGTAGGGAAAAGGGCATGTCTTTGGTTGATGGATCTGTTCATGGACCTTGAGGAGTTTGATTTTGTGATGTCAACGATCAAACCAAGGGGAGCAAAGGGAACAACAGGTACCCAGGCCAGTTATCTTGAATTATTTGAAGGTGATATTGAAAAAGTAAAGAAACTTGACGAAATGATATGCAAGAAGCTGGGATTCGAAGAGCCGTTTCCCGTCACAGGACAGACTTATCCACGAAAATTGGATTCACGCATATTGAATCTGCTTTCGATGATAGCCCAGAGTTCACATAAATTTGCCACTGACCTCAGATTACTTCAGAATCTCAAGGAAATTGAAGAACCATTCGGTCGCAAACAGGTCGGTTCCTCTGCAATGGCATATAAAAGAAATCCTATGAGAAGCGAAAGGATCTGCGGGCTTGCAAGATATGTGATTTCCAACTCAATGAACGGGGCCAGTACAGCGGCAATACAGTGGTTTGAAAGAACCCTTGATGACTCCTCAAACAGGAGGCTATCGATTTCAGGTGCATTCCTTGCCATTGATTCAATCCTTAATCTGTATATAAATATAACGGAAGGTCTTGTTGTTTATCCCAAGGTCATTGAACGTCATATCATGGATGAAATACCATTCATGGCAACTGAAAACATATTGATGAATGCAGTAAAAAGAGGAGGGGACCGGCAGGTTCTGCATGAGAAAATACGACAGTATTCAATTGAAGCTGCCAGAAATGTAAAGGAAATGGGGCTTAAAAACAACCTTCTGGAGTTGATTGGCAACGATGAAGATTTCAGACTGAGTCCGGTGGATCTCAGGAACATAACTGATCCATCATTATATATTGGACTTAGTTCACTTCAAACTGAGGATTTTGTTCAAAAAGTTATCAGAACAAAACTAAGAAACAGAAATATTGACAAGATTACCGTTGAGATTAATGAGTAAATTGTATTTATAAGTGATATAATAGCCTTGCACATGTCTTGACAGGGAGTGATTATATGAAATATTCAGATTCGGATATACCGTTCCACGTAAAATTACGTGACGAAATTGAAAAAGATATTTTATCCGGTAAATACAAGCCCGGTGAGCTTATACCTTCAGAGAATGATTTTGCCTCAAGGAAGGGTATTTCCCGGCCAACCGTAAGACAGGCTTTCTCTGAGCTTGTTTCTAAAGGTCTTCTCACAAAAATAAAGGGAAAGGGAACCTTTGTATCTGATTTCAGGTCTGTTGATGTATTTGACCACACAAAAGGTTTCATCCATACATTGCTTGACTGCAATGACAATACAAGTAGAAAAATAAATTCCATATATCAGGTTGATGGCAATGAATACAGCGGAACAAGAAAATTATCTGAGATTTTTGGTGTGGATCCGTCACAGGGATATAGCTCGAGGTTCATAAAGGTTGAATATGTCTTTGATGAGACAAATGTTTATTGTGAATCCTATCTTCCTTTGATGTATTTTCCTGAAGCGACCGCATTGCTTGAAAAAAATGCCCGTTCCCATGAATTGTTGTCAGGGAAGATACCACTTGAACCCAGAAGTGCAAAATGTCAGGTGACATTGTCTACTGCTGGTACAAAAGCTGCTCAGGCACTTGAACTGTCACCGGGTTCAGAGGTTCTGTTCATGGAAAGTACTCTTGTAAACGGAAGGGGTTCCATAGTAGAATATAATACATCCTGCTATAAACCGAGAAATACCAGGATTGTATTTACAAAGATAAGGAATATTTAGTCAACAGGGTTATCAGTCGGGGTCGGTGAAGGACTGTATTCGGTTCCTTTTATATGACCGCCGCCATAAAGAGGTTCACCATCAAGAAAGCGATCCTTGATGAAGGCACATGACGTAGTCATGAAAAGCGCTATAATGAGTGCAGCAAGGATTATTTTTTTCATAGTGAGCTCCATTGTTTTTTACAATTATATTATATTTGGTCAAATTGTAAAAGACATTTGTTTATGTTAATATAATTTTTGATTGGGGACTGATGCATGCTTGACAAGGCCTTGAATAATGCAAACATCGAAATGATATTGGTCAATAAGAACGGTGATATTGTCTATGGCAATAGTTTTTTCAGTGCCCACCATGATTTTGAACCAGGCTCAACTGTGATTTTCGATATTTTCATAGAACTCACTAGACAAAAGTGGCTTGACGAATGGAATTATCTGCTGAAAAACGCTTCCAGGAAATATGATGCTTTCATAATGCAGCTTGAAGGACGTACAAAGTATTATGAGGTTATGGAAACACTTTTCATGGACGACGAAGAAACCCTTGCCTGCATTTTCCTCAATGACATTGAAAACAGAAAGGAAATGGAGGAAAACCTTGTTCATTCCGTTACACATGATTCGCTTACAGGACTTCCAAACAGGCAGGGCATGGACCGTGTAATCAACCGAATGCTCAAATATGAGAAAGGTTCCGTCATGTTCATAGACCTTGACAATTTCAAACGGGTCAATGATATATACGGCCATGAAACCGGTGATGAACTTATACAGAAGGTTGCAGACAGAATCAAGAGCGTTCTGCCTGAAAATGCTATTCTGGGCCGTCAGTCAGGCGATGAGTTCATATTAGTACTCAATGACATTGATAGTTTCAAGGAAGGCATAAAGCTGGCTAAGAAGCTTACGGATGCCCTGAAAATGCCCTTCAATATCAATAAGAATGTGCTTTATCTAAGTGCCAGCATTGGAACAGCATTCTATCCTGAACATGGAAACAACAGAACCGCGATTCTTTCATCAGCGGATATTGCCATGTACAAGGCAAAAGCCCGTGGAAAAGCTCGTTTTGTACTTTACAACAATGAGATGAAGTTCAATATGATAGACCGGCACAATCTGTATCTTGAACTTGAAAGAGCCCTTGATAACAATGAATTCGAACTATATCTGCAGCCAATTTATAATGTTCAGATATCAAATATCATTCTTTTTGAAACATTCATACGCTGGAATCATCCTGAAAAAGGAATTCTTTATCCATTGGAATTCATTCCTCTGGCAGAAGAAACCGGTCTTATAATTGAAATAGGGAAGTGGGTAATACGTGAACTGACTGATGTAATGGCAAAATTCAGGGAAAAGGGTCTTTCTAAGATCAATTTCTCTGTCAACTTATCGTTATTTCAGCTGGATGACCCTGATTTCATAGATTATGTAAATAAAAATGTACTAAGAAACGAACTGAAGGCAAAAAGAATTTGTTTTGAGCTATCTGAGGAGCTTGTACAGAATATATCACATATAGAAATAGAAAGACTGAAGGAACTCAGGGAAAATGGATATAAGCTTGCAATCCATGACTTTGGATACAAATATGCACTTATGTCCATCGTTGATAAAATAGAGCCGGACATCATAAAGATAAATAAGATGCACAGTAAGATCAAGAGCGTTGAAATTCAGAAGCAGATTATTTCAAATCTCAAGACGCTTGCTGACTATCTAGATATTAAATTATTCTGTGAGGGTGTTGAAACTGAATCGCAGTACAATGTATTCAAGGAAATAGGTATAAAGTACATGCAGGGATATCATCTTGGAAGACCCCAGTCCGTAAGCAGCTGCATAAAGAATGCGAGGGAAGAGCTGTTCTTTTAATAAATAATTCTATCCCCAATTTAGACAAAATAAAATTTTTGTCTAAATTAGGGGAGCGAATCCGGTGTTTCAGACTACCGTATTCTTTTTTATCAATTTACAGTGAATTTGACTGCTTTTTGTATACATGAATCATATGTCGCGTTTGTTTATAATTTATTCAGATTAACCAAGCAATGCCATCGCTATGCTGAAATAAACCAGAACTGTTACAGCATCCACGATTGTTGTAATCAAAGGCGCTGCCATAATTGCCGGGTCAAGTTTCAGTTTCTTTGCTATGATCGGCAGACATCCGCCGACAATCTTTGCAATCATTACGGTAGCTATTAGGCTGATGCTTACTGCAAGACTTACAAGCAGATTATCAGGCCTGTCAATAAGATACATTTTAATAAAGTTTATAACAGCAAGAATAAATCCTACAATCAGCGATATACGCGCTTCACGGAAAATTATTGTAAAGAAATCCTTCATTTCAATATCTCCGAGTGCCAGACCACGTATTATCAGGGTGCTTGCCTGACTTCCTGCGTTTCCGCCGGTTCCCATCAGCATTGGTATATATGCCGCCAGCATGACATTTGCAGCCAGCAGATGGTCATATCCACGGATAATTGCCTGTGTAAATGTTGCTGTAATCATGAGGACAAGCAGCCAGACAATTCTTTTTTTAGCCATATCAAAGAGCGAAGCCTTCATATATTCTTCTTCCAAAGGTAAAATAGCTGCCATTTTCTCGATGTCTTCACTGACTTCTTCCTGTACAACATCCAGGACGTCATCCACTGTTATAATTCCAACCAATCTTTTTTCGCTGTCAACCACGGGCATGCTGAGTACGGAATATTTCCGGAATAGATTTGTTATGTCCTCGACATCAGTATCGGTTGCAATGAATATCAAATCTTCTTTTGTAGACATAATTTCCTTGATTTTTGTACTGTCATCAGCCATTACAAGGTCCTTCAGGGTTATTTCACCTTCCAGATACCTGTTCTGACCAATTACATAACATGTATTGACAGTCTCTTTTTTTATACCAATTCTTCGTATTCTTTCAATGGACTCCCCTACCGTCAATTCTTTGTTAAGGTCCATGAATTCAATGGTCATGATGCTTCCTGCACTGTCTTCAGGATAATTCAGGAATTGATTGATTATACGTCTTTTTTCCGGATTGGCGTTTCTAAGGACCCTTTTTACGACGTTCGCAGGCAGTTCCTCTATGAAGTCAACTGTATCATCAATGAAAAGCAATTCCACAAGTTCTGAAATTTCTTTGTCAGTGATACTCTGTATGATTATTTCCTGCATTTCAGGATCCATGTTTGAAAAGACATCAGCTGCAAGATCCTTTGGCAGGAGTCTGTAAAGCATCAGAACATGCTCATCATTAAGTTCTTCCATGAACTCCGCAAGGTCAATTGCATTCATATCAAGAAGCAGGCTTCTTGCATTTGCATACTTTTTTTCCTCAAGCAGAATCAATATATTTTCTATATTAGCCATAACTGCCTCCCTTGGAATCCGGGACACAGCCGGGCGGCTTTATGTGGCGTCCTGGATACCTTCTATTAAGTTTCTTCGGTCACACGGAACTTCCACGAAATTCACCGTCCTTTTGATTATTCCTGGTTAATACTATAACAAATAACAATATATTACAAGTCAATTATTTGAGTTGAACCACGGTAACACCTGACTCACCTTCACCAAAACTTCCTATTCTGAATGATTTGACATGGGGATTTTTTCTCAGAAAAGCATGAACTGCACTTCTCAGTGTTCCTGTACCCTTGCCGTGAATGATATATACTTCGCCCATTGACATGAGTGCAGAATCATCAAGGAATTTACCGACTTTCATATCAACTTCATCTGATGCAATACCCCGGATGTCAAGTTCCATGGAAGGTTTCTTCTCTGATTTGTCAATTCTAAATGTATTTACAAGTTTCCTTGTGTTTTCAGCTTTTGTAATCTGTTCCAGATTCGAAACAGGTATTTTTATCTTCATTATTCCTGCCTGAACAAGAACTTCATTGCTTTTATCGGGTATTTCCAGAACCACAGCTTTCTGGTTCATACCAATAATATTTACTTCGTCTCCTACAGAAGGGTTATAAATTTCATCGGAATTCATCGTATAACCTGTATTTACAATTCTATCTCCTGAGTCTGTTTCAAATACATCCTTATATTTTGTCCGAAACTCAGCTTCTATCCTGGCGCTTCCCTTTATTGCGCCTTCCTTTTTCAGATTATTGAGCTCTTCCATGAATTCATCGGCTCTGTTCCTTGAAGATTCCAGGATCCTTGTTGCTTCCCTGCGGGCTTCATTTATTATTTTACGTCTTTCACCTTCGATTCCCTTCATTTTTCTTTCAAGTTCATTCTTCAGATCCTGACTTTCCCTTGTATAGTTGATTGCCTTTATTTTTTCCTTTTCCATTCTCTGCCTGCTTTTTTCAAGGGAAAGTATGATGTCCTCATAATCAATGTTGTCATTGTTTATGAAGCCCCTGGCTTTTTCAACCAATTCATCTGGAAGACCAAGTCTTCTTGAAATATATAAAGCATTGCTTTTACCAGGTATTCCTATAAGCAGCCTGTATGTGGGCTTAAGGGTTCTTACATCAAATTCACAGCTTGCATTTTCTATGCCTTCTGTAACTGATGCATATATCTTTATTTGCTGATAATGAGTCGTAGCTACCGTCGTTGCCTTTACCGACATCAGTTTTTCAATTATTGCAAGTGCGAGAGCAGATCCCTCGGAAGGATCAGTTCCGGCACCAAGCTCATCCAGTAGAACCAGAGAGTCTTCATCACACTCCTTCAGAATGGAAATTATATTCTTCATATGTGATGAAAATGTTGAAAGACTCTGCTCTATGCTCTGTTCGTCGCCTATATCAGCATATATTTCATTGAAAACGCATATTTCAGTTCCTTCACTTGCAGGTACTGCCATACCTGTCTGTGCCATGGCAGTAAGAAGACCTACAGTCTTCAGTGATAC
>DAINQB010000003.1:17878-33790 GCA_036743175.1 Bacillota bacterium
TGCATCGGACAATTCCCTTCTTATCCTGTCCATTTCGTCCTTTTCTTCACCCTCAAGTTCCCTTACATCGTTGTTGAGGTTTACAATGTCCATTGGTTCTATGTATACAGTCGAACCACTGGATGATGAGTCATGCAGCAATCCTTTTATATTACCTTTGAATTCCTGTTTTACCGGGATAACATACCTTCCGTTTCGCATTGTAATGACATTGTCCTGTATGTACTTGGAATACTGGGAACTTCTTATATATTCATTCAAACGGTCACGGATGTTTTCCTGTTTTCTTCTTATATTGTTCCTTATGCTTCTAAGCTGAGGACTGGCATCATCATCCATTTCATCATCGGAAACAATACATCTTTGTATTTCTTTTTCCATTGAGCTATTTACATAAAGTTCAGCCAGATACTGCTTTGTCTTTATGCCGCTTTCAATCATATCCGGATTTGATTCCCTTAGATAATCAGCTGTCCTTCTGGCTATATATAGATTATCCCTGATATGAAGCAGCTCCCTGTTGCCAAGGTCTGCTCCGAGTCTCAGTCTCGAAGTTATGGCATCAAGGTTACGAAAACCTGAAAGGGGCGGTTCCCCTTTTCTTTGGTAAAGCTCCATTGCTTCCCTGGTATAATCCAGAAGTTCCTTCACTTCCGTACGATCCGTTGATGGCATCATTTCCCTGATTACGCTCACAGAATCATCTGATTGAGCATAGCCCGAGAGTTTTTCAAGAACCTTATGATATTCAAGAGTATTAAGATATTTTTTATTCATGGTCAAAACAAACCTACCAATGTCTTCAATGTAACTGCATCCTTCAGGAAAATCCCCGGACTGTCATTCATGACGAATTCCAGGAGACAGTGTCTGTCAGCATTGTCTCCTATCTTACCTAGATACCTGACCCAGTCCTGATAACCTTTCATCAACTCAAGACGTTCTCTACCTTTCCATGTAAATACATGTATATTGGAGATTTTTCCATTAAGTTTTTCAATGTCATTTAGATTGTCTTCCGGGCTCCGGTCAACAGGTGGCTGCCAATAGGTCGTGAGATTGCCTTCATTTACATACTCAAGAAGTTTTTTTGTTCCATCTGCAGTATCAGTAAGTGTATTTGCATGAAATTCCAGGGCCACTCCAATGTCCCTCAGTGAAGCCCAATTACAGAGTCTTTTCAGTTCATCCGCAATTCTTCTGAAGTGGCTGTCATTTGATTCAAGTGATGGAATCACTCCGGCCCATACCCTTATTATTTTACTTCCGAGAATTTCAGCGCAATCAAGTACATCCTTGAATACTTTTTCAGGCTCCTTATATTCCCCTATCTTATAATAACTGCCATAGGAAGGACATGTTATCCCTCTGTCATCACAAATAGACTTTGCTTCTTGTGCTTTTTTGATATCTCCATGGGGAACATGTATGTCACCGCCCCATTCAATGGCATCAAGACCGGCCTTTGAAACCATATCAGCTATTTCAACGGGTTCAAGGGACCTGAAACTTATTGAAACCAATCCTGTCTTCACGGATTCCTACCTCCGGAGTTTTTTTCTAATATTGTTTTCATAATAATTTATGACCAGTGTATATATGTAATCATAAATAAAAAACACAGGTATTGCAATCAACAGCAGTATTGGAAGAGTGAATCTTTCATAAACACCGGCCGGTAGAAAAGCACCTGCAACCAGATAATTGAATGAGAGGGACAAAACAAACAATGCTGTTCGCGAAATTATTCCAATGACCTTGTTCATGTATCTTTCGCAGTAGAATTTGATTATTCCATAGAATCCAAAGAAGGTGTAGTAATACAGCATCTGCAGTTTTCCTACGGGAAGAATCAATGAAAGCAAGGAAGTTGCCGCAAAGAATAACCATGCACGACCATGATCCGTCTCTATCAGCACAATCGCCGGGAACAAGGATATAATGAAATATATACTTAGATCCATGACGGGACTAAGTGTCATTAAGTACAAAAGAGCAATACACAAGGCTCCCAGAATACCTGAGACAGCTATTGCAAAGGTCTTGTTGTCAGCAGCACGCAATACAATCACCGCCAAAACATTCACAGCAGCAGTCCGTGCACATCAGACATGAGCAGATCCGACATAACTCATCGCCACCGGTATTATAACCTCTGTTGTAAACATTCCTTGTATATGTTGTTCTTCTGTTTTTGAGCTGGCTGAAGACATTACTGTATTCGGAGTTCCCGGGATCCATGGATACAGCCGTTTCAATGTAGGTATATGCCTGGTCATACTGACCCGTATTCATGAAAACTATTCCTCTTAAAAAATACCATTCAGCATTCTTGTTGGTGGAAGAACGAAGTATCTGGTCAGCAGAACGGAAGTCCCTTCTGTTTATATAATCCCTGACATCCTGAAAATCACCGGACCTGTATGATGAGTCATAACCATTGCTCCTTGAACTCCCCCACCCTGTGGATTTCCTTTTGTTCATTATGGTATCATATGCAAGATTTATTTCCCTCAGCTTTTCGTCTGCAAGGTCTTTCAGGGGATTGTCACCATATCTGTCAGGATGATATTTCTTGACTAGTTCCCTGTATGCTTTTTTTATTTCTTCTTCGGATGCTGTCTCCAGGACTCCAAGCACCTCATACGGATTTTTCTGTGCCATTTTTTTCAGTCACTCCATTTAAAATATTGTTTGTCATATTGAATAAACCTTCATACAATATGTTCCTTATTATACCTGAATTAATCTTTTTATCAATTTGCTCAAAGGTTGCGCTTATTTCATCCAGTGAAGCAAAAAGAAAGAACCCGGTTCTGTCCTTTATCTTCTCCTTGAAGAGCTTCAGTTCCCCATTGTCATATCCGAATCTCGTAAGCAAAGGATTGAAACTGTTTTTCTTGATATCTTTTTCAATGTCTGACCATGCATCAGCTATATAGATCCACTTACCGAGCTGGTAACCTATCCATCCGAGTTCCTCTGAAACATCGCTTTTCCCGCAGCCGTATTCCAGTATTTTCCTGATGATACTTCCATAGCAATCTGAGACCAGGTCAATGTCACCGTTGTTTTCCTGCTCATAACAATGCAGCCTTTCAAGTTCCTCTTCTATATGCCCTGCTATGGCATTCAATCTTTTTGAAGCCTTGGAAAAACCTTTCCTCAGCAGCCCTTCTCCCATCCATGACAACAGGTCGTTTTCATCAAGAATGTTGTCCCTGAGTTTTGCTCCTGTCAGAAAGACGGTAAGATCTGCGGCAAAATTGATGTTGTCATTACGAAGACATCTGTATTTTCTTTTCGTGGGATGCAGCACACATCTGAATTTTTCCAGTGATACCTTATTTTCCAGTGCACTATCCAATAGAATCGCTATGAACACGGCATCGTAGTTTATGAGATTCCTGTAGACAGGACCGTATCTTTCTCCCAGGGACTTGCAAATACCGCAGTAATACGCGTTATATACAAGAAATTCCTTGTACTTCATCTCCGGTTTGAAAATTTTTATATAACCTATCATTGTTCGGAAGCACTTTCAGTTGCTGCACTTTTCTTAAGCTTGAAATACCTGATAGTGTACAAAGTCAATGCAAACAGTTCAGCCGCCATTGCAACCGCCATGAAAGCATTCGTCAGGTAATTGGGAATACTGAGCACATAACTCCAGAAAACTGCTGCATTCAGTAGAAAAGCCGCCGCTTTACCATACCAGACGGCAAAGACTACAACCTTCTTTTTGTATAAAAGATATGAGCCATATATCATCAGGGCTTCCTTTATGCCCAGTATGATAATGAAGGCGAAGTGAAGTCTGCCGATGACGCAAAGAAGCAATATTGCTGAAATCTGTATTGCTTTGTCAGCAAGGGGATCGAAAAGTTTGCCAAAATTGGACACTGCCTTCCACTTTCTTGCAAGATATCCATCCAGAAGATCAGAGAGAGACGCTCCGAGAAAGACAAAGGCAGCTGCCACGGTATAATCATTCAGAACAAGAAAAATAAATACCGGAATCAGTACCAGTCTGAATGCAGTAATCATGTTCGGTATGTGCTTCTTCAAATCCTACCCTCCTATATGGAAATTATCTTGGCAAGTCTCAGCATCCCAAGATCCAGGTCCTTCTTCATGGAAAGAGCTTCTTCAAGATCAAAGTCAACCAATTTATTATCCTTCAGGGAGACAACCCTGTTTGTTTTACCTTCGCGTATCAGTTCAACGGCTTTTTCACCCATACGGCTTGCCATGACCCTGTCATATGCAGAAGGAGATCCTCCTCTTTGCACTGCACCAAGTATGGTAGCTCTTGAGACTATACCTGTTTTATCAGTTATCTGGTCGCAGATTTCCGTGGCCTTGCCGACACCTTCTGCAACCACTATGCAATAATCCTTTTTACCTCTGTTCCTGCATTCAAGAATGGGTTTTATTACATCCCTGTCAATATCATAAGGTTCTTCTGGTACCAGGATTACATCAGCGCCACCTGCAATTCCATCATTAAGTGCGATGAACCCTGCATCCCTTCCCATGACTTCTATGACCGTACATCTTTCATGGGAATATGCGGTATCCCTCAGTTTGTCAATTGAATCCATTACTGTATTGAGTGCTGTGTCATATCCGATTGTATACTCTGTGCAGCCAATGTCGTTGTCGATGGTTCCCGGTAATGCAATCACCGGAATACCATGCCTTGAAAAATCAAGGGCACCTCTGTAGGATCCGTCTCCTCCGATGACAACTATGATATCAATACCAAATGCCCTGCAGATCTCAGCAGCTTTTTTCTTGTTGTTCTCATCATGGAACCTTGGAGAACGGGCAGTCTTCAGGAATGTTCCACCGTCCTGCAATATTCCGGATACATCCCTTGGAAGAAGTTTTTCAATCTCACCGTTCATGAGACCCTCGTATCCCCTGTATATTCCATATACCTCATGGTCATAATAATATCCGGTTCTGACAACTGCCCTAATGGCAGCATTCATTCCGGGAGCATCTCCCCCGCTTGTCAGTACTCCGATTCTCTTTTTCTCACTCATAAAATTCTCCTGTTGCCTCAACCTGAAAAGGTTTCCCCTGAACTGCATATTATCTGGGCCTTGCCCTTTATCTTGATTGCTGCGGTAAATTCCGTGAATTCAACAATAAGGACTTCGCCCTTGTCCATTTTTTCTATATGGTGGAACTTTGTGCTTTCGCCCCTGGTAAGGCCTATGATGGATACCCCATCTTCCAGCGCTTTTACTATTATGGGACTTGCATTTGAATAATTGTTTTCCATTTAATCACCAACCTTCTGTATTATTATATATCAAATTGCTCAATCTCTCATTTTGAAATATATATTACCTTCTCCTGTAAGTTCAGTAACCTCTGCTATAATATCAGGGTTGCCTGAAATATAATATGACTTGTCAAGTAACTTTTCAAGCTTCTTTCCATTCATTTTTCTTCGTAGATATACAGGAATTGTTCCGGGTCCGAAATACATCAATGCATCCATCAGCCTGCTGACATCAACTTTGTCTGCATTTATATAGACCCCGGCTACCCTGCCCTGCTCATCCTTCCTTTTTGGGGCAGGAACATCCGGTACTGCTCTTTTGTCCCTGTTGGGTGTACCATTTACAAGCGGAAGTACTTCATCGACAATTACCTTTATCTCCTCGTCCTCACGCATACTGAGCTTCCCCCTTGCAAGTATCTTTGAATCCTCTGTCATCAACGATGAATACTTGTCATATACATTGGGGAAAACTATCAGTTCAAGGGTTCCGAAAAGATCCTCGAGCTCGGTAAATGCCATCATATTGTTGTTTTTGGTAACTTTCCTTGTTATCTGCCTGATGAGTCCGGCGCAGGTCACGGGTTTCCCGTCATAATAATCATCACCTGCAGTTTCCATGTCAATCATCTTGTCGGTACTGCTGAAAGTAGAATATCTTCTTATAATATCCTCATATTCATCCAGGGGGTTTCCTGATGTGTATATGCCAAGGAGCTCCTTTTCCATGGAAAGAAGCCTGTCCTTGTCAAACTCTGTAATATCAGGGAAAGAATAGCTTTCAATACCGCTTCTGCTGGCTGCAGTTTCAAAAAGATTGATCTGTCCTTCAATATTGTTTCTTCTTTCCTTGTTTATTGAATCCAGAATTTGTTCGTATGATGATATAAGCTGTCTTCTGTTTATTCCAAGGGAATCAAATGCCCCGCATTTTATAAGGCTCTCAATGCATTTCTTGTTTACACCAAGACCCGCTACCCTCTTTGCCATGTCCATGAAAGAGCCATAAAGACCTGAATCCTCGCGTTCGCGTACAATATCCTCGGCAGCCTTCTGTCCTACATTTTTGATTGCGGCAAATCCGAAACGAATGTTGCTTCCGTCAACGCTGAACTTCATCATGCTTGAATTGATGTCAGGAGCTAGAACCCTTATTCCCAGTCGTTTACACTCCAGGATATATAAAGAAATACGATCAGTTGAGCCCATGAAACTGTTCAGTGTTGCAGCCATGAATTCCATTGGATAGTATGTCTTGAAATAAGCAGTCTGATACGCAATTACAGCATAAGCCGCTGCATGTGACTTGTTGAAGGCATATGATGCAAAATCCATCATTTCATCAAAAATCCTTGAAGCGGTATCAGGAGGAACTTCTTTTTCAATGGCACCGGCAATGAACCTTCCCCGTTCCTCCTCCATTTGCTTTACTTTTTTCTTGGACATTATCCTTCTGACCTGGTCAGCTCCGGCAAGGGTATAACCCCCAATGTCCTGTACAATCCTCATTACCTGTTCCTGATAGACCATACATCCATATGTAACATCAAGGATGGGTTTAAGAAGTTCATGATGGTACACCGCTCTTGTAGGATTGTTCTTGTATTCAAGGTATCTGGGAATCTGTTCCATCGGCCCGGGTCTGAAAAGTGAAATACCCGCTATGATATCCTCAAGGCTGCCGGGTTTCAGCTCCTTCATGAATGCTGTCATTCCGGCACTTTCAAGCTGGAATATACCGGCTGTAAATCCATCGGATATTGTTTTGAAAACCTTCGGGTCCTCATATTTCATATTGTCAATGTCTATCTCCGTATTATAACGTTCCTTTATCATGTTTATGGAATCCTGCAGGACGGTCAGTGTCCTAAGACCGAGGAAATCCATCTTCAAAAGGCCCAGTTCCTCAAGTTTTTCCATTGTGAACTGGGTGACTACGGATTCCTCATTCTTTTGCAACGGAAGATATTCATCTACACTTTTTTCAGTAATGACAACACCGGCAGCGTGGGTTGATGCATGCCTTGCCATACCTTCCAGCAGCATTGCCGTATCCACCAGTTTCCGAACTGTATCATTGTCATCATAAAGATTTGCAAGCTCACGGTTTGTTACCATGGCCTTGGATATGGTCATATCAGGGCTGTGGGGTATCATCTTTGCGACTATATCAGTCTGGGCATATGAGACATTGAGAGCTCTCCCCACATCCCTTATAGCGGCTCTGGCTGCCATTGTACCAAAGGTAATTATCTGGCATACCTTGTCCTTTCCGTACTTTTCGGTAACATATTCTATTACCCTATGTCTGTTTTCATAACAGAAGTCAATATCAATGTCAGGCATTGATATTCTTTCCGGATTCAGGAATCTTTCAAAGAGCAGGTCATATTTCATAGGGTCGATATTTGTGATTCCAAGACAATAGGACACTATGCTTCCTGCAGCCGAACCTCTGCCCGGTCCGACCATTATATTGTTTATTTTTGCATAATCAATGAAATCGGCTACTATAAGGAAATAATCCGTATATTCCATCCGTTTTATGACATCAAGTTCATATTCCGCCCTGTCGCGGATATATGAAGCTACATTTGTCCCATATCTCCAGTTAAGTCCTTCAGTAACTCTGTTTCTTAGGTAATCATTATGGTCCACGCCTTCTCCGAGACTGAATGCAGGAAGATGCGTACTGCTGAGATCCAGCTCGACATTGCATCTGTTTGCTATGTCAACTGTATTTGCGGTGGCTTCAGGAATATCATGGAAAAGCTCCAGCATCTCTGAATTGCTTTTGAAATAGAACTCATCATTCGGGAACCTCATTCGATCCGGTTCATCCACTGTCTTGCCCGTCTGTATGCAAAGAAGTACATCATGGGCTTCTGCATCACGGCGGTTAAGATAATGAACGTCGTTGGTTGCAACAAGAGGTATTCCTGTTTTCCCTGAAATTTCAATAAGTGCCTGGTTGACTAAATTCTGGCTTTCAATTCCATTGTTCTGAAGTTCGAGATAAAAATTACCCTCACCGAATATCCTGTTGTACTGAAGGGCTGTTTCCAGTGCTCCTGCCCTGTCCCCTTCCAGTATTGCCCTGGGTATTGCACCTGCAAGGCATGCACTAAGGGCAATCAGTCCTTCTGAATATTGGTCAAGGAGTTCGAAGTCAGCCCTTGGTTTGTAATAGAACCCCTCAAGATGTGCCCGGCTGACTATCTTTATAAGATTTCCGTATCCCTTGTTGTTCATTGCCAGCAGGACAAGATGCCCGGGTTCTGTATCATAGACATGCTCCTTGTCAAATCTTGAACGCTTGGCCATATATATTTCACATCCAAGTATGGGTTTAATTCCTTTTTCCCGTGCAGCTTTGTAGAAATCTATTGCCCCGTACATTACCCCATGGTCTGTCATGGCCACAGCCGGCATTTTCAGCTCAGCAGCCTTTGACATAAGGTCATCAATGCGGACCGCCCCGTCAAGGAGGCTGTACTCAGTATGAAGATGCAGATGAACGAATTTTTCCATAGGGAAATTATATCATACAGAGGACATCATGAATCCAAAAGACTCAATTCTATTTACGTTGTCCATGGCTTATGATACTATCTATGATGATATTTAAGGAGTATCTATGAGCCTGGATTTTTCGACACACAGAAGGAAACGAAGTTTTCCTTTTCCACTTTTCGGTATGGCAGCCGCAGCAGGAATGGCTGCTTTGATTTTTATATTTCTCATTGAAGGCAATGACATCATGGGTCTTCTTTCCTTTGATCCCTCAGGACCGTATGCCAAGCCCGTTGCCTATACACTGATGCTCGGAGGTTTCCTTGCATACATGCTGGGTGTTGGTCTGATATCCGACATAAAGGCTGATTTCAAGTTCCTTCTACATTTGCTGCAACTTTCTGTCTTTTTGTTCGTGTTTCTAACAGGCTATTTCATTGAATCGGAAATTTCCCTGTTGTTTGTGAAATGCCTTTTCATTGCACTTGTCACCCATAATGTTTTCCTTATAATATTTTTTCTTTATCAGAAGAAAATATCCTCCAGTTATGGTTCACGCATCATGATGCTCATAACAACACTAAAGATACTCCCTTCAATTTATATCGCTTTCAGAATCTTTACTGCCGGAGTCATGGTATTTGTTACAAGCAGTTACCTTCCGGATGTTATTGCCAAGGCTGCGCTATTGATACTTGTTTTCACATCGGTTTCTGTCAACTCAGTTTATATTCTATACATCAACAGAAAGGTCAGATAATGAAAGCAACTACAGACTGTATTTACTGCTATCTTAAGCAATCCCTGAACTGCATGCGTAAGGCAGGCTATCCCGAGGAAGCTCAGCCAGATGTTTTATATCAGATCATGGATATCATCAGGAATTTCAGCATGGAAGAGACGCCATGCTATAACTCTACAATATCGCTCCTGAAGACATATGAACTTATGGGAAACAATGATCCCTTCCTTGAAGAAAAAATGTCTTCCAATGAAAATGCACGGCATATACTTGACGGATTCATGGAGCATCATGCAGGAGAACATCCCGGTCTTCACTGGCATTTAAAACTTTGTGCTGCAGGAAATATAATTGATACCGGAATAGTTCTGGATTATGACATAGAAAAAACCATTGAAGATACAATGCAAAGAGGGTTCGCAATCGATCATTATGAATCATTTTGCGAAGATCTTGAGGATGCGGAGTCGATTCTATATCTTGCTGACAACTGTGGAGAGATAGTATTTGACGCCCCTGTAATTGAATTTCTTTCCCAAAAAGGTAAAAATGTATTTGTTGCGGTCAAATCCCGTCCCATTCTCAATGATGCTTTGTATGAGGATGCGGTCTTTGCAGGGATAAATGACCATGCCACAATAGTTGAAACAGGTTCAGGATTTCTTGGCGTCAATCCCGATGACTCTTCTTCAGAGTTCATGAATCTTCTGAACACCTGTGATATCATAATATCCAAGGGTCAGGCCAACTTCGAGTCCCTCAGTGACTATAGGAAAGCCTCAGGAAACATATACTTCATACTGAAGATCAAATGTGACAGGGTTGCAGATGTAATAACCGGGTCGCATTTCGGGGATTCAGTATTTGTAAAAGCCGGCAAAGGAATCATCAAATGAACTTAGCTTTATATATTTTATTATTTGCAATAGGTCTTGTACTGATAATCAAAGGCAGTGACTGGTTTGTTGACTCAACCATATGGATTGCCACTGCTCTTGGAATCCCTCAGTTCATAATAGGTGCTACACTGGTCAGCATATGCACCACCCTGCCTGAACTATTGGTTTCCACCGGAGCAGC
The DNA here is from genome assembly GCA_036743175.1 of Bacillota bacterium. Taxonomy (GTDB): domain Bacteria; phylum Bacillota; class Clostridia; order DUPQ01; family DUPQ01; genus JAFGQE01. The sequence goes on from DAINQB010000003.1 coordinate 28,510, forward strand.
AATGAATGGTGATACATCAATGGCACTTGGAAATGCAATAGGTTCCGTAGGCTGCAATACTGGCCTGATACTTGGGGTTGTGATTTTCTTTTCCACACCTGTTCTATACCACAGGAATGCACTCAGGATAAAATCAACCTTCATCTCACTCGCACTGGTACTGTACTTTGCAATCGGTTTGCTTACCGGTTCCTTCAACTATTTCACAGGTATTGTATTCCTTCTTTTTGCCGCCGGATTCATTTATTACAACTACACGGAAGCCAGGAAATACAAGGTAGACAAACAGGCTTCTGTTACCGTGGACACCGGCAGAAAGGCAGTAGTGAAAAACACCGGACTGTTCCTTCTGGGACTTGCCCTTACCATTGCAGGTGCAAATCTAATGATCATATACGGTGAAAAGATTGCTCTGTCACTCAATGTCCCTTCAATTGTAATAGGAGTAACAATGACAGCTCTTGGTACAAGCCTTCCTGAATTGGTGACAGCAATTACATCACTAAGGAAAAAGGCCTCCTCACTGTCAATCGGAAATATATTCGGAGCAAATATTCTCAACCTGACCCTGGTCCTTGGATCAACCTCAATAATAAAGGCTGTCCCAATGGATGACCTTAAGCTGTATTTTCATATTCCTGCCATATTGTTAATTACACTGGTTGCCTCTGTCCCAACACTTTTACTTAAAAAGAAATACCCAAGGATAATGGGCGCAATGCTTATTTTGTCATATTTAACTTATATAAGCCTTTCAATCTTCATAAGATGATTTCTTCAATCATCAAACAATCCTGTTGAAAGATATCTTTCCGTTGTGTCCGGCACAATGAATACCAATGACCTGACTTCCCTGCCTTCAATGGCTTTCATGGATGCGCAAAGGGCAGCCCCGGCAGAAATACCGCCTGTTATTTTCTCTTCTGCAGACAGGATTTTTGTCCAGTGTTTTGCGTCTTCTGTTGTAACCCTTAAGATTCGATCTATAATTCCGGTGTCAAGTATTTCCGGTACAAAGCCGGCACCAATTCCCTGTATACCATGCCTTCCGGGTGCATTACCCGATATAACTGATGATTCAAACGGCTCAACGGCAATCATTTCTGTAGCATATCCATGCTCCTTGAAATATCTGCCGCAGCCTGTCAGCGTCCCGCCGGTCCCTACACCTGCAACAAAAATGTCGGGAGCACTTCCAAGATCCCTGATTATCTCTGCTGCAGTATTTATATAATGGGCCTTCGGATTGCTTTTATTTGTAAACTGTAACGGCATGTAACTGCCGGGAATATCATTTTTAATTTCAATGGCTTTGTCAATTGCCCCTTTGATGCCATTTTCCCTGGGAGTCAGGACAGGAACAGCACCAAGGGCTTTCATCATGCCGATCCTTTCCCTGGAAACAGAATCAGGCATTGTCAATATTACCTTCAAGTTGTATTTACATGCTGCAAGAGCAAGTCCGATGCCAGTATTACCGCTTGTAGGTTCAACTATGGTATCGCCTTCCTTGATAAGACCTTTCTCATATGCGTCATCAAGCATCTGCAGTGCCGGTCTGTCCTTTATACTTCCCCCTGGATTGAAATACTCAAGTTTTGCATACATTCTGACCTTCAGTCCAAACTTTACTTCTATTCTGCCAAGATTGACCAGGGGTGTATTCCCAATGGTTTGTTCTATAGAATCATATAGCATGGTTCACCTCATAAATTCCTTTTTCAGTCAGTATGAAATCCACTCGTTCATCATGAGGTTCATTTGGTATACCCTCTTTGATGAGCTGGAAGTCATAGCAGACACCAATCCTGATGCCACTGCTTTTCTTCAAAAATCCGTCATAACAGCCTTTTCCATATCCAAGCCTGTTACCTTTAAGGTCAAATGCAACCCCGGGAACAAGTATAATATCGAAGGTGTCTTCATTGCCCGGCAATGCTCCGGCAGGTTCAGGTACATTGTATTTACCCTCAATCAGTGAATTCATATCCTTAAGCCTGCACGGATGTATTTTGTCTGCTTCGTCAAGACATGGAACGTAAACTTCCCTTCCTGTCTTCAGGAACATATCAAGAATCAGGGTTACATTGATTTCATTTTCAATTGGAATATAGGCCATGACCCGTTTTACATCATCTATGCCCAAGACCATGAGGTTTTCCAGTATCTTTGAGCCGGTCTTGTTGATGAACCCGGAGTCCAGATTCCGTCTTTCTGCCCTTATTCTTTTTCTAATATCATCCTTCATCAGAAAATCATATTATCGATGTATTCGTTTGTAAAACCGGGATCTGTTGTCAGTTCGATGTATTCAACCCTTCTTTTTATTCTTTCGGCAAGATCTATATAATCATAGGAAAGCAGGCACATGGTTGCTCCGACCCCCGCAGTATTCCCCGATGCAATTATCTTTTCCTCCGGAACCCTCGGAAGAAGTCCGATTTTGATTGCACTTGATATGTTTATATAATTTCCAAACCCGCCTGCCAGATAGATTTCAGATATATCACCTGCTGAAATGCCGTATTTTTTTATCAGGGTTGTTATTCCCGCTGCAAGGGCCGCCTTTGCATTTTGAATCTCCCTTACATCCTTTTGGGTAACTGATATTTTATCTGTTATTCTGAAGGCTTTCATATTGTCAAGTTCATGGAACCTTTCCATGAGTTTTTCCGGCAAGTCAAGTTCATCTTCATCATAGAACCTGCCTGTCTCATCTATTATGTCATTTTCCAGCATGACTGCCACTGCATCCACTATACCGGAACCACATATGCCTATAGGTTCCATGTCATCAATGGTTGTAAATACAACATCCCCGTCAACCATTTTCACTGTATCAATTGCTCCGCTTATGCCTCCTGTGCCGAATCTGATGTTTGCTCCTTCAAAAGCAGGTCCGGCTGCAGTTGAACACGAAATCATCCTGTCTTCATTTCCCAGAACCATTTCCCCATTTGTTCCGATATCAACCAAAAGGCGTATTTCTTTACCAATATGTATGCCTGTTGCCAGAAGACCCGCAACAATATCTGCTCCGACATATGCAGATACGGACGGCAGACAAAGTGTATGTCCGAATTTGTTTATTTCAAGCCCCAGCTGTGCAGCAGGAAAATCATGCATATCGGTACTGACAGGTGTGAAGGGCATTTTACCTATGTTTATGGGATCCAGACCCATGAGAAAATGCATCATTGTTGTGTTTCCTGCAAGTGTGACCATATATATGTCATTTTTTTCGGTTCCATAATCACTGCAGGCAAGCTCTATCATTTCGTTCAACTGTTCTATAAGAACCTTGTTCATGGTCGAAAGACCATTTCTTTCAGTGGATGAATAATTGATCCTTGAAATGACATCAGCTCCGAACTGTTTCTGGTTGTTCATCTGTGAAACTACACCCTTCAGGGTACCGTAGGTCAGATCATAAAGATACACGGCTATCGTTGTAGTTCCAATGTCTATTGAGACTCCGTAGAAATGTCCGTTTTCCTTATGTTCAACTCCGGTTATTTTATCATAATATGAAATTAGCGTCGGTTCATGACTGCTGTTTTCAAGGGCTCCCGTCAGTTCCTTCAGCAAAGGCAGATTGTTCCTGTCTATCATCAGGTGTGTGTTTTCCATGATGTTCTTCAAATCCGAGACCTGATTGTCAAGATGAGGTTTAACCGCCTTTATTTTCGTTATTCCTATTGCAGGTTTAAGGTCAGTGACAGAAATGCCTGAGCCGGTCATTATCTTGTTCTTTGCATTGCTGTCAGGGATCCTTGCTGTCATTCCATCCTCAGGTATTACAAAACAAGCAAGTCTAAAGCCTTTGGAAAGGTTCTCGGTTCCAATCAACTTTATTTCCTCAGACCCTGCCGGCTGTGTGCATCCTTCAAGATGAACAAGGCATTTACCGCATTTCTTCATTCCCCCGCAAGGCGCAACTATGGAAGCCTTGCTCCTTTGTATGACATTCAGAAGCTTTTCATCCGTATAACCTTCCTCAATGTATTCCCTGTCTTTTTGTATTATCCTGATTTTCATTGTACACCTCTTGAAATCTCTATTTTTTATTATATAAGATGCATGTATGTTTGACTATTATTTTTTCTGAATATATAATTTTCCATAGTACATTCGGGGAGAAAATGATGATAAATGAAGTAAGAACAAGATATGCACCCAGTCCGACGGGATATATGCATATAGGAAATCTGAGGTCTGCAATCTTTGAATATCTGGCAGCCAGGTCAAAGGGCGGTAAATTCATACTTAGAATAGAGGACACCGACCAGGCAAGGCTTGTCGAGGGTGCAACAGAGGTAATATACAAAACCCTTGAAACCATCGGAATAGTCCATGACGAAGGGCCTGACGTCGGCGGTGCCTATGGACCTTATGTGCAATCTGAAAGAAAGGACCTTTATCTCCCCTATGCCCTTGAGCTTGTGGAAAAGGGTCATGCCTATCATTGTTTTTGCAAAAAGGAAAGGCTTGATTCACTTCGTGAAGAAGCTATGTCAGAAGGCAAACAGTTTAAATATGACCGGCACTGCCTTGCTCTTGATAAAAATGAAGTACAGGAACGCATAGAATCCGGAGAAGAATATGTAATAAGACAGCTAGTTCCTGAAACCGGTACAACCACCTACCATGACGAAGTCTTCGGAGACCTGGTCTTTGACAACTCTACCCTGGAAGACCAGATACTGATCAAATCCGACGGATTTCCTACATATAACTTTGCCAATGTAATTGATGACCATACAATGAACATTACTCACATTCTAAGAGGAAGCGAATACCTTTCTTCCACTCCAAAGTTCGTTCATCTGTACAAGGCCTTCGGCTGGGACATTCCGGTTTTTGTACACCTTCCCCTTGTTGTAAAAAGTGACGGCTCAAAGATTTCCAAGAGAAACGGTGATGCCATGTTCTCCGATATGATTGACCAGGGTTATCTGCCTGCAGCCATATTGAACTATACGGTTCTTCTTGGATGGAGCCCCGGGGATGAACGTGAATTCTTTACCATGGCTGAACTCGAGGAAGCCTTTGATATAAAAGGAATCAGCAAATCACCTTCCACACTGGATTATGATAAGCTCAAATGGATGAACGGTGAATATATCAGAAGGATGGAAATTGATGAATTTACAGCCCTGGCCACCCCCTGGATAACCAAAGGCATCGGTGATACGGACCTTGACTACAGAAAGATTGCCATGATGATCCAGAAAAGAACCGACCTTCTTGGTGACATCCCCGGCGAAATAGATTTTCTTAC